>CAMDDY010000387.1 GCA_945893125.1 Bordetella parapertussis | reverse complement strand
GGGGCGGTTGAGCGCGATGCATTGCGCCAGCGTTACCATGCTGCGGTCGCGCAGTGACAGGCCCTTGCGGTTCCACACGCTGCCCCACGCAAATTCGGTGGCGATTTCCTGAAACGGCAGGGTAAATTCATCCGCGTTTTTGAAGGCGCGTTTGACGTATTCCGCGCCGAGTACTTTGCCGCGGGTGGCGATGCCGGCTTTGAAGGCTTTGCTGCGGACGGGTGGTTTGGCTGATTTTTTCATGGCTTTGCTTTCGTGACGTTGAAGGAGGCGGCGTTTGCGCGCCGCTGCGAGGATACGTTAATCGGGAATCACACCGGCGGCTTTGACCACCTGCGCCCATTTCTGGATTTCGCCGCGCAGGTAGGCCGATAATTCTTCGGGCGTGGAGGCATTGACGCGCGCGCCGCCGGCAGTGATTTTTTGGCGCACGTCGGATGTGGCGAGCGTGCGCGTGAGTTCGGTGTTCAGGCGCTGCACGACCTCGCGCGGCGTGCCGCCGGTGGTGAAAAAAGCGAACCACACGCCGGTCTCGAAGCCCGGCAGTCCTGATTCGGAGATCGTCGGTATCTCCGGCGCAAACTCCATGCGCTTGGGTGCGCCCACGCCGAGTACTTTAAGTTTTCCGGCGCGCACCAGCGGCATGGAGCCCAGCGGATTGCTGAAGTTGAATTGCGTTTGCCCGGCGACCAGATCGGTCAGCAGCGGCGCGGTGCCCTTGTACGGCACGTGGATGGTGTTGATGCCGGCCGCGAGATTGAATTGCACGCCGGACAGGTGATTCGCGCCGCCGATCCCCGACGACGCGAACAGGAGTTCGCCCGGCCGCGCCTTGGCGAGCTTGATGAGTTCGGCCGCGTTGCGCGCGGGCACCGCCGGATGCGTGATCAGTATGAAAGGCGAGCTCGATATTTTGCTAACCGCCGCGAGATCGCGCTGCGCGTCATACGGCATCTTGCGGATCACGGCGGGGTTGATGGCGATGGCGCTGGTGATGATGAGGCAGGTGTGTCCATCCGGTGCGGCGCGCGCGACGATTTCCGTGCCGATCACCGTACCGCCGCCCGCCCGGTTGTCGATCACCACCGGCTGCCCCAGCAGCTCGCCCAGACGCGGCGCGAGAGTGCGGGCCACCGCGTCCACCGGTCCGCCCGCCGGGAATGGCGCAACCAGGCGTATCGATTTTGCGGGGAAAGAGCCTGTCGAAGGCGTTTGCGCCTGTGCCGCTGCGCCCATTGCCGCCGGCGCGATGGCAAACGCGGCCAGCAGCGCGCGCATCATGGGCCGAAACGTTTCCGCACTTCAGCGGTGTTCGCCCGTTCAATCAATCGTTCTGCGTCTTCCTTCAGCAGCAGACGTGCCGCGACGAGTTGGTTGCCGGCGGCTTCGATTTTTTTCACGTAGGCGGCGTGGGAGCCATACCGTTCTTCCAGCGACGGGCGTGGATCCTTGCGCGCTTCGCGTTCGGCGCGCGTCGCGGCGAAAGGAATAAACGTGCCGTCGCGGTCGCACAGTTCGCCTTCGACGTAGGGCGCTTTGTAGAGATTCCAGCCGGTGTGGGTGCCCAGCGGCACGGCGATTTCCGGCAGCCGGATACCGGCGATTTCATTGCCGTCGGCATCGACGTTGGTGACCAGCGGGCGGTACGGTTTGCTCATGTCCATCGCCGGTTTGGTCCAGTCGGTGAGCACGCCGAATTCACTGACGCGCCGCGCGACCGCCACATCCGGTATCGCGGGGAACTGAAGCTTCTGCACGGCCACCAGCGTGTTGTCCTGCAAACGCGGTGTTTGTGACGGCGGCGGCGCCTTGCCGTCCACCCATTCCGACAGCGCGATCAGCAGCGCGCGTAGCGCGGGCGTGGGGCTGTGCGGGTTGCGGGGGTTGACGCAGTTGCCGGGGGTGGAAGTCATCCAGGCCGTTGCACCGTGCTGCGTGCCAGCGATCAGATAGGTGCGCGCGTTGGCGGGCTGCTGCACATCCTTGGTGCCCAGCGGATCGGTGGCCAGCAGCGACGCGCCTTTTTGCCAATATTCGGTGGAAGTGTTGGTCTCCATCCACAGCGGATCAAAGCCATCGTTGCGCATCAAGCCGTCGGTCTTGCCGGTGACCGGATCGGTCAAACGCGCGGTGGAAAACGGGAACGCATTCTCCGGCATCATGTGATCTTCGAATTGCGTGTTGGTGCGCGCGGGCTGGCCGAACTCGGCGTTCAAAAACACGCCGCCTACACCCGCCGTGTGCGCGAGCGCGCCGTCGAGTACCTTGCGCGCGCGTTCGTCCTGATTGAAACCCTGATACACGAAATCGCGCAGGAAGCGCCCGCTTTGCGATACGCCGAAACCCAGCGTGCCTTTGATGCCGCGCGCGGGATTGGCCGTGCCCTTGGCGTCCGCAGTCTCATAACGCATGAACGAAATGAGATCACGCGTCGCCGCCATGCCGATGCCAAGCACGCGCGGGTCTTTCGCGGGGTAATGAAATTCGTAAATCGATCCTTGTGCCGGTTTGCTGCCCTCCGGCAGCAGGCGGATTTCGCGGTCGTTCACATAAGTCCAGCCCGACGCGGGGACTTCAACGCGTGCATCGGCTTCACGGCGGCGCACGGTAAGTTTTGCCTGTGATTGATCGAGCGTTGATGTGTTGTGGGTGAGCCGGAACGTGTCGCGCACAGGGCTGCGCGTACCGCTCACCAGCTCGTCACGAATCACGCGAACGATGGGCTTGCCGTTTTGCGTGGCGATAATCGGCTTCATCGCCATGCCGTTGTTGCTGCGCGGCGCGTCCGGGTCCCAGCCGCTCCACACGAAGGTGTAGCCCATGTTAAACAGCAGGCCGTTGCCCGCGTCTTCGGCCACGCGCGGGTCGTTGGCGTGCGCGACCGATTTGGTGCGCGCATCCATCAGCCGCCAGTGGATGTATTTGCGCCCGCGATTGGTCACGTCGTAAATCAGTTTGCCGTTGCCGCGCGTCGCTTCCACGGGACGCAGCATAAAAAAATCCGCTTCGTATTCGACGCGGCCTGCCGCGTTGCGCGGCGCGCGGTCGAGATTGACGATCACTTTGTTGCGCGCGTCGGCGGGATCGAGTTCGCCTTTGAAGGTGCCGCGCACGCGTTCGTACGCGCCCGCGTTGCCGAAGCTGCTGCCCTCGGCGAATGGTTCGACGGCGGAGATATTGAATTCAGTCAGCACCGCGGCCGCCGGAAACGCGTGCAGCGCGGCCAGCGCCATGGCCATGTATGTTGCCCGCAGTAGCGTCATTTTCGTAACCCATTGTTAATAAAGGATTTATTGTATATAGGCCGATGTGGCTGTGCGTAGCTTTACATAACTTTACGGCGCCCACAATTGCGCTTCACGTATACCGCCGCCGCTTGCATTGTTGCTGCGGCGACAATACCCGTCTCAGGTATGATCAATTTTTTCACCCTGGATTGGATATCGTACCCATGAAAAACCTATCGATATTGGTATTATCCGGCGCGGTGCTTGCAGGCGGACACACGCAGGCCATGGCACAAGGTTTCCCCACCAAACCGATACGCATCGTGGTGCCCTTCCCGGCAGGCGGCACCACCGATGTCGTCGCGCGGCTGGTGGCGGTGCGTATGAGCGAAGCCATGGGGCAGCCGGTGGTGGTGGATAACCGCGGCGGCGCGGGCGGTGCGCTGGGCGCGGATATCGTGGCGAAATCCAATCCCGACGGTTACACGCTGCTGATGCACAACATCACCTTTCCGTTGTCATCGGTGGCGCAATCACTGGCGAAGCGTTCGCCGTTTGATGCCGAAAAGGATTTCGCCGGCGTGTCGGTCGCGGTGTACGTGCCGTTCGTACTGACCGCCCATCCGGGCGTGCCGGCGAAAGATGTGCGCGATCTGGTGGCGTTACTCAGCGGCAATACCAAGCTGAAATACAACTACGGTTCCACCGGCCCCGGTTCAGTGATGCACGTGCTGGGCGAATCGCTCAAGCGCGACGGCAAATTCGACATGGCGCACGTCGCTTACAAAGGCGCGGCGCCGCTAAAGCTCGAGTTGCTCTCTGGACGCATCCAAATCGGCGGCGACCAGTTGTCCACCTCGTTGCAGGAAATCCGCTCCGGGCAATTGAAGGCGCTGGCGACCAGTGGCGCCAGGCGAATTCCCATTTTGCCCGACGTGCCCACGGCGCGCGAGCAGGGTTTCCCCGCACTGGAATTCGAGGGATTCAACGGGCTTTTCGCCCCCGCGAAAACACCCAAAGCGGTACTCGACAAATTGCAACGCGAAATAGCTGCCGCCGTGAAACACCCCGATCTGGTGAAGCGCTTTAATGATCTGGGCGCCGAATCCGTGGGCTCAAGCGGCGAGGCGCAAAAACAAATGTTGGTGCGATTGATGAAGCAGTTCACGCCGGTGATAAAAGAGATGAAGCTGGATTAAACGTGCATCGGGGAACTGGTTGGGCCACAACCGTGCTTGCGGTGGTGCTCAGCGCCGCGGCGACCGCACAAAATTACCCGGTAAAACCGGTGCGGGTGATCCTGGCGTCAGGCGCCGGCGGCTCGGTGGACGGGCTCACGCGCCTGTTCGCGCGAAAACTTTCCGACACGCTCGGCCAGCCGTACGTGGTTGAAAACCGCCCGGGCGGCGGCGGCATACCAGGCTTTACCTTTGTCGCGAAGTCCGCGCCCGACGGCCACACGCTGCTGGCGGTGGGCCTCACGTTCACCTCGTCATTCGGTTTGCGCACCGGAATAGCGATAGACCCGATGCGCGATTTTGCGCCGATTTCGCTGTTGACCCGCTCACCGTGGCTGTTGCTGGTGAATCCGTCGGTGCCCGCGAAATCAGTGAAAGAACTGATCGCGTTAGCCAAGGCGCGGCCCGGCGTGCTGAATTTTTCCGGCGGCGGGTTGGGCGCGGGCACGCATTTGCTCGCGGTGTGGTTCTTTCAGGCGACCGATATCAAGGCGGCCTACATACCCTATGCCAGCGGCGGCACCGCGCAATCAACCATCGACACCGTGGCGGGGCGCGCCGATGCGGCCATCGTGACGTATTTTTCCGCCAAGCCGTTTCTTACCACCGGTCGG
>CAMDDY010000386.1 GCA_945893125.1 Bordetella parapertussis | reverse complement strand
GGCGCGCGCGCGGGCGCGGTCGAAATCGACGTTGTTCGCGGCAAGCCTCGCGCAACTGGAAGCGGATCGCACTCGCTTGACTCAGCCGGAATAACAATCCCACCATGTCCGCGGAACAGCAAATCGCGCTCGCGTTGCGCAAGGAACGGCTGGTCGTGCGCGCGAGCGAGCAGCGGGAACAGCTGGCGCAACTCGGTGAACGCTTGCGCAAGCCTTGCGCCCTTGCCGATAAGGCCGTGGATGCGGGTCGCTATGTCAAGGCGCATCCCTGGACTGCGGGTGTTGCCGTTGGCGCGGCTGCGCTGATCGGGCGTCGTCATTTGTTGCGCGTGGCGCGCTACGGCTGGGGCGCGTGGCGCGCGTGGCGTTTGATCGGCGGCTGGGCGCGCGAATCGGGTCTGGCGGCGCAGCTCGCGCAGTTCAATAAACGGCGTAAAAATAAGTAGTTATTCATCGCAAGGGGTATCTTGAAGCTCGGAGAATTGGGTAAGTCCACGTCACGTGCGTATCGCTCGATACGGGATCTGTCGGGACGTGAACGGCAACGGCTGATGCAGGAGTTAAGCCAGGTGCGCGGCTTGATGCCGCTGCTGATGAAGCCGCGCAACAAGCAGCAGTGGACGCGCGAAGACAAGACGCAACTCGCGATTCATATGAAGCGCTTATCGACATTGAGTCCGTACCTGGCGGTGCTGGTAATGCCGGGGGGCCTGCTGGTGTTGCCGGCGTTGGCCTGGTGGCTGGATCGCCGCCGCCTGTGCGGTCGTACCCCGGCTGCCGGCGCTTAGAGCGGGTAGTGCATGGCATCGGCGCGTGATCAGGGCCGCGATGGTTACGTTATTTGCAATGACAGCCGCGGGAGCGTGATGTGCTGACGCTATTATTTTGGTTGAGCCCCATTATTGCGCTTGCCGGTATCGTCTGGCTCTACCGGCGCAAGAAGGCGGAGCGCGAAGCAGCGAGCAACGAAAGGTTCAAGACGTTTTTGGATCAAACGGCGGGAGGCGGCGGCGCCGCGAATGTGTCGCCAGCACCGCCCGCCGCGCCGCCCACCGCGCCACCCACCGAAGCGCCGGCGGCCAGCGCGCCGGTTGTGCAATCGTCGATGCGCTATTGCGTGCGCGAACGTCTGTTGTCATCGCCGCAAACGTTGCTGTATTTCCTGCTGAAATCCAGTTTGTCTGAATACGAGGTATTGGCGCAAGTCAGTTCTGCGGCAGTGGTTGCGGTGCCGGGCGGTGTCGGCGGCCTGGAACGCGAGGCTCGCCAGCGCCGGCTCGCCGCGGTGGTGCTGGATTTCGTGGTGTGCGACAAATCGTTCGGGCCGGTTGCCGTCGTGCAATGCGGTGCGCGGGCGGGCGTCGCCGCAGAATCGACGGCCTTTGCGCGTGCCTGTTGCGAATCCGCCGGCCTGCGCTGGATAGACATGGCGCCGGACGCGCTGCCGCGGCGTGAAATGGTGCGCGCGGTCGTGCTGGGGCCTGTCAGCAATTAACGCATGGCAACGGCAACACCTGCCCGATGGGACATCTTTTGCCGCGTTATTGATAACTTCGGCGATATCGGCGTGAGCTGGCGGCTGGCGCGGCAACTGGCGTCCGAGC
Source organism: Bordetella parapertussis (assembly GCA_945893125.1). Lineage (GTDB taxonomy): Bacteria > Pseudomonadota > Gammaproteobacteria > Burkholderiales > SG8-41 > UBA5216. Next base: position 3,476 of record CAMDDY010000386.1, on the reverse strand, counting down.
ACGGGGTATCAGTTCGCTTGTGGGTGGATCAACTGGCCGCGTTGCACGCGCTGTGCCCCGGGGTGAATGCGCATGCTTCGCGGCAAATCGTGGAAGGCGTTGCGGTTTTTAACTACGCGGATGAATCCGCCTTCGCACCGCTGGCCGATGTGGTGGTCGAGGCATTCGGCTGCGGCCTGCCGGAAAATTACGTTACCGCGATCGCGGCGCACACGGTGAAACCGCGATGGATCATACTCGAATACCTGAGCGCCGAGCCGTGGGTGCGCGAGCACCACGGCTTGCCGTCGCCGCACCCGCGACTGGGTTTGCCCCGATATTTTTTCTTTCCCGGGTTTACCGGCGGTACCGGCGGCGTACTGCGTGAGGCTGAACTCCTGACGTGCCGAGATGCGTTTGATGCCGCAGCGAAGCGTGCCTGGTGGTCGCGCATGGGGTTTGACGCGCCGTTGCCGGGCGCAACATGCGTGTCGCTGTTTGCCTATTCCCATGCACCGGTGCAGATGTTGCTGGACGCTTGTGTGAACGGCGTGGCTCCGGTAGTGGTCGCAGTACCGGAGGGGGCTCTTGCCCAACGGGTGCGGGCGCGGTTTCAATCGGGCAGTGGAAACCTTGAGTTGCGTTACGTGCCGTTTGTGCCGCAAACGGACTACGACGAAATGTTATGGGCGTGTGACGTCAATTTTGTTCGTGGTGAAGATTCATTCGTGCGCGCGCAATGGGCGGCGCGCCCGTTGGTATGGCACATTTATCCGCAGGCGGAAAATGCCCACGTCGCGAAGTTGAATGCGTTTCTCGATCTTTATGGCGCGGTGCTGCCGGATCCTGCGGCGCGAGCCGTGCGCGGGTTATGGGCGGCGTGGAATGGCGTGGCGGACGCGCCGCCGTTGGACGACGCATGGGCCGTATTTGCCGCCTATCTGGAGGGGCAGCGGCAAGGCGCGCGGTGCTGGGCCGAGCGGCTTGCCGGGGTCGGCGAGCTTACCGGCAATCTGCTTCGGTTCTGCCAAAAAATGATATAATTTAAAGCTTTCCCAACAAATATTTTGCAGGTACGTGATGAAGATAGCTCAGGAAATCAGGGCCGGTAATGTGATCATGGTGGGGCAGGATGCCATGGTGGTGCAGAAGGCCGAGTTCAGCAAATCAGGCCGCAATGCGTCCGTGGTCAAGATGAAGCTCAAAAATCTGCTCACCGGCAGCGGCACTGAAACCGTGTACCGCGCCGACGACAAGTTCGACATGGTGGTGCTGGAACGCAAGGAAGTGTCGTATTCGTACTACGCCGAGCCGTCGTATGTGTTCATGGATGCCGAGTTCAATCAGTACTCCATCGATAAAGAAAACATGGGCGACGCGCTGAATTACCTCGAAGAAGGCATGGAGTGCGAAGTGGTGTTGTATAACGACGCGCCGATTTCGGTAGACATACCGCAATCGCTGGTGCGCGAAATCATTTACACCGAACCGGCGGTGCGTGGCGATACCTCGGGCAAAGTGTTAAAGCCGGCCAAACTGAGTTCCGGTTATGAAATTCAGGTGCCGCTGTTTTGCGCCACCGGTGACAAGATTGAAATCAATACGCTGACGGGCGAGTACCGCAGCCGCACCAAGGGTTAAGACCTACTGCGTTACGCGGGATGCGCGGGATGGCGTCTCGCTACCGGCGCGGGCGGGGCGTACAGACCGCGCGGGTTTTGACGAATCAACAAAACAAAACCGATATACCCATTCATTTGTTGCTAACGCCCCGGCATCGACTGTGCGTTATACGGCGATATTCATCCATTTGCCGACGATTTGTAAGAGCTGCTCCCGCTTGAACGGTTTGGTCAGGTAGTCGTCCATGCCGGCATCGATGCAGCGCTGTCGATCGCCTTCCATCGCGTTGGCGGTCAGTGCGACGATAGGCAGCTTGCGATGCGGAAACTGTTCGCGAATCTGCCGCGCCGCCGCAAAGCCGTCGAGCTCCGGCATCTGGCAATCCATCAGCACGAGGTCGAAGTGGGCGTCGCGCACGGCGGCAACCGCCAGTGTGCCGTTGCCCGCGACCTGAATAACGAGGTTCAGCGGTTTTAACATGGCGAGTGCGATTTGCTGATTGACTAAATTGTCTTCCGCGAGGAGCAGTCGATATTGTTTGCCGGTCATGGTGGATGTGTCGGGCGCCGGGTTGATTACTACGGGAGTAGGTGTGGTGACCGGTACGGATGATAGGCTGGTGGTGTTGTTGCCGTCGAGTGCGTAGCAAATCGCGCCCAGCAGCTCGTCACGCCGTACCGGCTTGGTGAGATGAATATCGACACCCGACTCACGGGCCTTGCGGCGCTCGGCGTCGCTGCCGGCGAGCATGATCACTTTGGTGGCGGCCAGGCGTGGATTCGCGCGGAGCGTGCGCACCATCGCCATGCCGTCCACGTCCGGCATCATCATATCGACAATCGCAATGGCATAGGGTTGCGCATTCGCCTCGGCCGCCGCCAGCATGTCGAGTCCGCTGGCCGCCGTATCGCAGACATCCACCCGCGCCTTCATCGGCAACAGCATGCCTTGCACCACGGCGCGGTTGGTCTCGTTGTCATCGGTGACGAGGATGCGTGTGCCGGGAAAACTCGGTAATGATTGGGTGAGCCGTGTGACCGTGTTGAGCAGGGCGTTGTCGTGTTCCGCGAGTCCCAGTGGAACTTCAAACCAGAATGTCGAACCCTGGCCCGGCGTACTGGACGCGCCAATCGTGCCGCCCATCAGTTCCGCCAGGTGTTTGGAAATCGCCAGACCCAATCCGGTGCCGCCATACTCGCGCGTGGTGGACGCGTCGGCCTGACTGAACGGCTGGAACAGTTTTCCCAGCGTGACGGCATTTACACCGATACCGGAATCGGAAATCGCAAACCGGTACCACACGGCGTTGTCCGCGGCGGCGCCGGATACGGGCGTCGCCGGGGTTGATACCGCAATGGTGACCTGCCCATGATGGGTGAACTTGATCGCGTTGCCGAGCAGGTTGCTCAGCAATTGCCGCAGCCGCACGGGGTCGCCCGACGCCGCGCCCGGCACTGCGGCGTGGATGTCGCAAATCACCTCCAGGCCTTTTTTATGTGCGTTATTGGCCAGCAGGCTCGTGGTGTCTTCAATCAGTTGCCGCAAATTGAAATCCACCTGTTCGAGCTCGAGTTTGCCGGCTTCGATCTTGGAGAAATCGAGGATGTCGTTGAGGATACTCAACAGCGATTGTCCGGACCGATAGATCGTCTCGGCGTAGCTCTGCTGATCGGGTTGCAGCGGCGTTTGCAGCAATACTTCGGTCATGCCCAAAACACCGTTCATGGGTGTGCGGATTTCGTGGCTCATGTTGGCGAGAAACGTTGATTTGGCGCGGCTCGCCTCATTGGCTTGTATGGCCAGTGCTTGCGCCTGCGCGGTGGATTTTTCCAGCGCGCGGGTTCGTTCTTCCACGCGCGCTTCCAGATCACGTT
>CAMDDY010000385.1 GCA_945893125.1 Bordetella parapertussis | reverse complement strand
TTGCACAAGGTGATGAACGATCAACTCGGCAAGACGGCCTATCTTGCGGGCAACAAATACACCATCGCCGACATCGCCACCTGGCCGTGGATCATCAACCCCGAACGGCGCGGCGTGGATATGGCGTTATATCCGCACGTGCAGCGCTGGTTCGAGGAAATCCTCGCGCGCCCGGCGGTGCAGCGCGGCTTGGCGCTGCTGGACGATCAACACAAGGCGCATGACCGTGAACTGACGGAGACCGAGCGCGATATTCTGTTTGGCACGTCGCAACGCATGCAGGCGGTGAAGGGGTAGGTTGCCCTCCCCAGGTTACTTCAACCCCGCCGCCCACTTCATGATCGCTTCGGTGTATTCGCCGAACACGTTGGTAAAAAAATGCGGGGCCGGCGCGGAAAAACACTCCTGTCGATTTCCGGGCGATGGGGTTTTGATGACGGTGAGCGGGAAGCTGTTGCCCGCCGCGCGTATAGTTAGCGTACTGATGGGCAGCCTGCGGTATTGCGCGCCGCACTCATCATTTTCATGGGTGATGAACATGATGGGCGCGGAAAACACAAACCCGTCATAGACGGGCTTCGCCTGCACCGCCAGTATGCCGGCGGTGATGCCGCCATTGCTGTGGCCGATCAAAATATGCTTCGCTTTCGGGTATTCCTCACGCAGTTTGCGCGCCACCTGTGTCATGGCGTCGATATGCTTTTCTTCCTGGCGCTGCTGCCGGCTGACGGCGATGCCGAAACTCTCGGGCACATCGATGGCCGCCCATGCAGCCTGCTTTTCCAGAAACCCAGGCCCAAATGCATAGGCGGGATTGCGTACGCGTTTGGTGAAGGGCGCGCCTTTTGCGTCGGCTTCAATCACCAGTGTGCCGTCGCCGCCCGGCTGGAAAATAAACACGAACGCCGGTTCGTCCGTGTTGCTGGTGAACAACACATGGGTTTTGCCCGCAACGGTATCCACCGCTATGAGTTTTTTGATCTTGGCGCTTTCCATCAAAACATGGAACACCGGACGATCCGTCTGCGCAAACGCAAGCGGCATGGCCAGTATCAGCAAAATGGAAGCCAGAGTCTTGTGCATGGTTTTTTACCTGAAAGAATATTGTCCTTGAACAATATGCTGCGACGCGAGCGCGGCAACTACTTCAGCACGTTGCTCGCCATCGCCTGCTTAACCAGCCGCTCGGCATCCGCCAGAAGCAGAAATCCTGATTTCACCGCGTTATCCGCCGCCGCGCGCACCGCGTTGATGTAGCCCTCGTGCGTGCCGTAGCGTTCTTCCAGTGAGGGACGCGGATCGTTGGCGGCTTCACGTTGCGCTTTGCCGCGCGCAAATGGAATCATGCCGCCGGTGTAGTTGCAGTTCTTGCCTGCGTGAAACGGCTTCTCTCCGCCTGCGGTGATGTTCCAGCCGAGATAGGTGCCGAGCGGCGCATCGTGCAGTACCACCGGCACGCCGCCCACTTCGTTGCCGTCGGCGTTCACACGCGGCACCAGCATGCGTAGCACTTGTTTGATTTTCGGCGGTGCTATGGTGGGCACGCCGGAAGCGTCGCTGTAGTTAAATTGCGGGCCGAAGTCGTAATCAATCACCGGGTTGATGAACTGGCTGGGTATCGTCGCAGGCAAACCCGGCAGGGTGGGAAAACCCATCGCGGCTTTGGTGGCATCGACCAGATGCCCGCCCGCGAGCGTGGGATAACGATTCGGCGGCGGTGCGGTGTTGTGCATCACCCAGTGGCGAAAATGATGGCGAATGGCGGCATAGGTTTCGTCGTGCGGCAGCGGGTTGGCGGGCAGCACGCCGGTGCCGTAATTATTGCCGGTGCAACTCGGCAGCGGCGGCGTTGACCCGGCGAGGCTGGTGTTAAAGCCGCCGATGCCGCCGCCGTGCGCGCTGCTGGCGATGTAATAGCGGCGCACCTTGGCGGGAATGGGTATGTCTACATCCGCCGAGGTGCCCACCCATTCCGGCGTGAGTTTCAAGCCCCACACTTCGGCCGCGCCGAAATGCTCGATGATTTTCGGACAGGTTTTGCTGGCGGTGCAGCGGTCGAGTATGCCGCGCGCGGGCAGGCCGCGCACCTTGTCCGGCCACGGCACCCACCATTGCGGGCCTTCGCTGCCCGCCTGATAGAGCTCCAGCACGCCGTCGGGCTGCGCCCAGCGGAAATTCATGCCAATGCGGCGGCCCGCGATGATTGGCCATGCGCCGTCGTGCACGGCTTTGCCGGTTTCATCCTCGTTAAAACCGAAATGCAAAAAGCCGCGCAGAAAATTACCTGACTGCGAACGCCCGCGCGAGATTGCCCACTTTATGCCGCCACCCTCCATCAGCGGATTGGCGGTGCCGACATCATCCTGCTTTGCCGATTTAAAAAACGCGCCGACATCGCGAAACGCCGCGAAGCCCGCGCCCAGCACATACGGGTCTTTGGCGGTGAACACGATTTGATACAGCAGCTTGGCATCGAAACCGTTCTTCAGGCAGATGTAATTGTCGTCCGGCGTGCCGGGAAACGGCGGATGCTCGCCGCCGCATTTCGCCCACGCCCAGTCGGCGCTTGCGATCGTGCGCTCACCGGTCACCACGCCTTCAATCGACTCGTGTTCGCGCGATACCAGCGTGGCACGCGTGGTGTCGCGTGTCAGCGGTTTGTACGGCAGCGGATTCGTTTGCACGATCAGCGGCTGCGAATTCGCGCCGCTGCGATTGACGATGCGCCCGAACACCTGCCCGGTAATGGTCGAGCCATCGGGGTTTTTCGCGATGGGCACCGTAACCCAATCATTGTCCGTGCCGGGTACGGTGTTGCCCGCGTTGTCGCCTTGCCAACCGCTGCTTAATCCCACATCACCTGCGCTGCGTTCCAACGATGGAATCACCACGCGCCGCCCGCGATTGGGTACGTCGTGCCACATCAGTCCGCTGGCCTTGCTCATGTCGATGGGCTTCACCAGAAAAAAGCTCGCGACGTATTCCACGCGGCCGTTGGCGTTTTTCGGCGCGAGCGCAATATCCTGAATCACCGCGTTGCGCGGGTCTTGCGGATCGAGCTCGCCGAACGCGCGGCCCGCGATGGTTTCGTATTGGCCTGCCGTGCCGAACGATTGAAAGCCGCCTTCCTTCGACGCAAACGCCGGAGAGACTTTATTATCGATGACGATTTTGGTGACGCGCGCGTGCGCCGCAGGTGTCACGCTCATCATCACGGCGGCGATCACGACAGTAACGACCGTCAGCGTCCACAGCGTGCGGCGGAAAGGAATGTTCATGTGGTGGCTCTCTGAAGTATAAGTTTCATAACTATATGTTTTTATTGATATTTTTTATTCATCATGCGTGGTGTTGTCAACGTGTTTATCTCCGGCTGCATTGTGGATGCCAACACCTTGAACGCGCTCGCGGCGGGTAAAATGATATTGGTACCAACCGCGCACGATGCATCATTGTAGCGCTGCCTCAACCGTACTCAGCCGCACTCAATCCGAAAATACATCGCATCCCACAGGAGAACCACCGAATGGCATCCCTCAGCCGCACACTCGCACAATGGGCCGCCGGCCTGCGCTACGAAGACCTGCCGCCCGCCGTGATTGATCGCGCCAAGGGCGTGACGCTGCAGGCATTAACGTCGGTATTGCTCGGCTCGAAAACCGCTTCAGGCAAGCAGGCCGTGAAGATGATTGCCGACGAAGAAACCGGTGTGAAAAAAGGCGCGACCATCCTGACCGACGGCACGTTGGTGACCAAGGGCGGCGCCGCGTATGCCAATTCCGAACTCGCGCTCGCGGGCGGCAAGTACGACACCTTTCGCATGCTCACCCATCCCAACACCGCGATCATTCCCGCCGCGCTGGTAGGCGCGGAGTTATCCGGCGCGTCCGGCAAGGCTTATCTCACCGGCGTCGCGGCGGGCTATGAAGTGATGGAGCGCATGGCGGCAGAATTTATTCCCACCACGATGGCGCATGGCTTTCATCCCGGCCCGGTGTTCGGCATCTTCGGCGCGGCGGTGGCCGCCGCAAAGACGATGGGTTACAACGAAGACCGGCTCAACAGCACGATAGCGCTGTGCGCGAGTCTGGCTTCCGGCGGCCTTGAAGCCGCGCGCTGCGGCGGCTCGCCGTTGCGCGAGGGCGCCGCCACGCGTAACGCCATGCTGGCCGTGTCGCTGGCGCAGCCGGGGCATGTGGGCGGTGAAACGGTGCTTGAAGGCGACGCGGGGTTTTATCACGCGTACACCGGCAGCAACCAGGGCGCGCTGCGCTACAGTTTTGCCGGCGATACCAAGGCGAAGCTCGACAACATCACCGCCAATCTTGGAAAAGATTGGATGTTCCTCGAGACTTTATACCGCGTGTATTTCACCGCAGGCTACAACATCGCGCATGTCGATGTCACCGGCGACATTTGCCGCGACAACCACATTCAATACAAAGACATCGACCGCATCGAGGCCGTGGTCAATTGGCTCGAAACGCAATACCCCAGCCCGGCCTATCCCAGCCGCCGCGAGGACGGCGCGGCGGAGCATGGCCGCACTGCGTATTACACCGCGTACGGCGCGGTGCATCACCGCTTCCCGGTGCTGGCCGGTCGCAAGACCGACCCCAAGGACGATGCGCCCGAAGTGCTGGAACTGATGCATCGCGTGAAAATTATTCCGTCGCACCAGATGACCCTTTTCGGTCCGCGCATCACGGTCTTCACCAAGGACGGCAAGAGCTACACCAAGCAATCCACCGGGCGCGAATTCATCTGGGATTACGATGGATTGGTGGGTCGCCTGCAGGATGTCAAATCCGGCCTGCCGATCCCGGCGGCGCAGTACGACACGCTCACCGCCACTTGTCGCGAGCTTGAGAAAAGCGCGCGCGCGGATGCGTTGGTGAAGATGACCGTGAACGCGTAATCGCACCGTTACAAGGGAGGGCGCCAATGACCGACGATCTGGGAAAACTGTTGCTGCGGCTTGCGCTGGGCGTCTTCATGCTGTTTCACGGCTATGCAAAAATCGTCAAGGGTGTGAGCGGCATCGAGGCATCGGTGATTGCTGCCGGCCTGCCGGGGTGGGTGGCCT
>CAMDDY010000384.1 GCA_945893125.1 Bordetella parapertussis | reverse complement strand
AGTCGCGCCATCTCCTTGGCGCTCAGCACATGCGGCATCGGCCAATCCGCCGCCAGCGGCACGGCCGAGGGCGCTTGGGTGGTCCATGCCCCCTCATTGAGTCCCAACGCGCCGCGCCCGTTCCACGGACGATGCGCGGAGGCCTTACGCCCCGCATGCCCCAACTGAATGCCCAGCACGATCGGCGAAACACTGCGCACGAATTTCACCGCGCGCGTCATCGCCGCCTCGTTGGCGTCGCTGTAAAGCCCCGTACATTGCGGCGTGATGCGGCCTTCCGGCACGATGCCCGTCGCCTCGATCACCAGCATCGACGCGCCCGACAGCGCCATATTGCCCAGATGCAACAAATGCCAATCCGTCATCGAGCCGTCAACGGCGCTGTACTGGCACATGGGCGCGACGGTAATACGGTTGGCCAGCGTGTGTTTGCCGATTTGCAGCGGAGAAAACAGTTTGCTCATGGAAATCCTTAAAGTTCAAAATCATTCGACACAGATTTACGCAGATGAACGCAGATTGATAACTATCGCAGTAGATCAATCTGCGTTCATCTGCGTAAATCTGCGTCAAAAACGTCCTGATAGTTTATCGAAAATACCCCAGCCACCGCCACCACACATAATCCAGCGGCATCAGCACGAAGATACAAACCGCCGCCAGTGGCAACGTCAACCGCAATATTTGCCGTAACGTCACGCCCGCCACCTGCATGCCGACCATCACCGGCGGCGCCTGATACGGCAGGATCATCAGTGAAAACCCGATCACCATGGTCATCAGGGCCGCCTCGATACGCCAGCCCGCAGCTTCCGCCATCTGTCCCGCGAGTGGCGCGAGCAGCGCCGGCTGTGACGGGTTGGTGGTAAAGAGGCCCGTCACCGTCGCCAGCATCGTCAGCTTGACGAAATTCATGAAGTCGTTGCCCGCTTCGATATGCAGCGCCGCCAGCATGGCGCCGCCCAGCACCTTGCCGATCCCGCTGTCCTGCATCACCGCGCCGAAACCCAGCACCGCTCCAACGTAAAAAAACGAGCCGAGTTTGATACGCTCCGGAAACACCGAGTGCGGTAACGCGCCCACGCGCGGCATCATCGTGATGATCGCCGCCGCCAGTGCAATCCACCCCGGGCGGATGCCGTGCAAAAAATCCGTCGCCCACAGCACTAATGCGCCGGCGAGTATCACCGACAACCGGCGCTCTTCGGGCGACATCGGCGCCGACATTTCGTGCGCGTCCGGCGCGCGTGTTTCAGCCGGAAACAACCAGCAGATCAGCGCGACAATGATCGCGGCCTTGACGCAACCCAAAATCGGAAAATGCAGCAGCAGATAAGTGCCGTAAATGATGGGTATGTTGTAGAGCGTTTCCGCGGCACCCGCCAGCACCAGATTCGGCGCGTTCGCTGGTAGCACTGTCACACCACACTGAAAGCTGACGATGATCGCGGCCAGCGCCATGCCGGTTTGCCCCGGTGTGCCCGCCGGTAAGCCCGCGCGCTGCGCCATAGCCGCGAATATCGGCAACAGCAGCAACACGCGGCTCACCGTCGCCGGCATCACAAACGCCAGTAATAAGGCAATCAGCGCGGCGGCGGAAACGAGGCCCGCATACGACAACGTGAAGCGCCCGAACAAGGCGCGTGCGATACGCACGCCCAACCCCGTCGCCCGCACCGCTTCGGCGAGCACCAACCCGCCCAGCACCAGCCACAACGTGCCCGATGTAAAGCCGGAAAAAACCACGGCAGGCGGCGCAATGGCAAACAACATGCACAGGCAAAGAAACAGCAGTCCCGTCAGGTGCTCCGGGATAACCGCCGTCGCCCACAGACCGATGGTGAGCAGCAGAACGGCTGCCGCGTGCATCAACTGCGGAGGAGCGCCTGATGGCGGCGGCACGAAGAATATCGCAGCCGCGACTACCGTCAGCGCGGTGGCTATGAAATTTTGTGGTTTCAATTGCAAGGTGGAAAGCGTGAACGGGTGAACGGGTGAACGAGTAACCCCGCGGCGTATTTCTTATTCCCGTAGTGGAGAAAAGCGAGGCGGGGGCAGGGGTTTTACCCGTTCACTGCCGTTAGTGAATCTCAGGATCCGCCGTCGGGGCCGTCTGATGCAGGAAATCAAAATCGCAGCCCTGGTCGGCCTGCGTGACGTGCTGTGCGAATAGCGCACCGTAGCCGCGCTTGAAGGGTTGCGGAGCTTGCTTCCATTCGGCGCGGCGGCGCGCGAGTTCGGCGTCGCTGACCTTGAGTTCGAGTTTGCGCGCTTCGACATCCAATTCGATCATATCGCCTTCGCGCACCAGCGCCAGCGGGCCGCCGACGAACGACTCCGGCGACACATGCAGCACGCAGGTGCCATACGAGGTGCCGCTCATGCGCGCGTCCGATATGCGCACCATGTCGCGCACGCCTTTTTTCAGCAGCTTTTTCGGGATCGGCAATTGCCCCCATTCCGGCATGCCGGGGCCGCCGAGCGGTCCGCCGTTTTGCAGCACCAGCACGGAATTTTCATCGACGATCAGATCGTCGCTATCGATCCTCGCGTTCATCTCGTTGTAATCCTTGAACACCACAGCCGGGCCGGTGTGTTTGTGCAAATGCTTTTCGGCAGCGGTAGGTTTAATCACCGCGCCATTCGGCGCAAGGTTGCCGCGCAGCACCGCCAGACCGCCGGTGGCCGACACCGGATTCGAACGCGGTCGGATCACGTCGTCGTTGTATATTTTGCAGCCCGCGAGATTTTCGCCCAGCGTTTTGCCATTCACCGTCTGGCAATCGCGATTGAGCAGGTCACCCAGTTCATTCAGCATCGCGCGCAAACCACCCGCGTAATAAAAGTCTTCCATCAGATACTTGTCACCCGCCGGGCGGATATTCGCCAGCACCGGTACGCTACGCGCGAGTTCGTCAAAGCGTTCCAGTTTCAAATCAACACCCGCGCGGCCCGCCATCGCCAGCAAATGAATCAGCGCATTGGTCGATCCCGACAATGCATGCGTGGCGATGATCGCGTTATCAAACGATTTTGCGGTGAGAAAATCCGACGGCTTCCAGTCGTCCCACACCATATCGACGATGCGTTTGCCGCACGCCGTCGCCATGCGCGGATGGTTGGCGTCCGCCGCCGGTATCGATGCCGCGCCCGGCAGGGTCAGTCCCAGCGTTTCCGCAATCGAGGTCATGGTGGAGGCCGTGCCCATCACCATGCAATGGCCGTACGAACGCGCGATACCTTCTTCGACTTCATCCCACGCTTTTTGATCGATATTGCCGGCGCGCAGCTCCGCCCAATACTTCCACGAGTCGGTGCCGGAACCCAGATGCTTGCCATGCCAGTTGCCGCGCAGCATCGGCCCCGCCGGCAAATAGATGCTCGGCAGATTCATCGACAGCGCACCCATGATGAGCGCGGGCGTGGTCTTGTCGCAGCCGCCCATCAGCACACAGCCGTCCACCGGATACGAGCGCAGCAATTCCTCGCACTCCATCGCCAGCATGTTGCGGTACATCATGGTTGACGGCTTTTGAAACGGCTCGGCCAGCGTGATCGCCGGCATCTCCAGCGGAAACCCGCCCGCCTGCCACACGCCGCGTTTGACTTCTTCAGCGCGGGTGCGAAAGTGCGCGTGACACGGATTGATGTCGCTCCAGGTATTGATGATGCCAATCACCGGCTTGCCGGCGAAATCCTCGCGCGAGTAACCCATTTGCAGCGTGCGCGAACGGTGGCCAAACGAGCGCATATCCTTGGCGCCGAACCATTTGTGGGAACGCAATTGTTCCGCGCTTTTTTTGCGCTGTGTCATGATGTTTCCTTTTCGTGTGAGATCGTGGCGCCGATGACGGCGTTCGCGGGTGACGAACAGTGGTTACGGATCGCATTATGCAGCAGCAGCCGCGCGCACGGCAATTGAGCGCGGCGGCGTACGCTCTTAGAATCGGACTTGCAGCATTCCAGGGAGAAGCCATGCGGTCGAATCGGCTCCACAGTACGGTGTTCACGTCGGTGTTTGTTTGCGCGGTCGCGGCAAGCCACGCCGCCGACGCGCCCTATCCGGTGAAAAACGTGAACATCATCGTGCCCTTCGCGGCGGGCGGTTCAGCGGACATCCTCACGCGCGGTGTGGCGCGCGGGCTGAACGAGATGTGGGGCCAGAGCATCGTGGTCGAAAACCGCCCCGGCGCCGCCAGCATGATCGGCGCGGAGATCATCGCTAATGCGCCGCCCGACGGCTACCGCTGGTTGCATGCCACGTCGTCGTATCCCGGCGCGGTGGCGACGCGCCGCAAGCTGCCGTTCGATCCCGTCGCCGCATTCGCGCCGGTGGCGATGATCGCGCGCGCGCCGTTTGTGCTGGCGGTGCATCCCTCCGTGCCCGCCAAAACAGTGAAGGAATTCATTGCCGTGGCCAAACAACGCACGTTCACGTATTCATCGTCCGGCGCGGGCGGCAGCAATCACTTCGCCACCGAGCTTTTCGCGCAGTTGGCCGGCGTCAAGATGATTCATGTGCCGTACAAGGGCATCGCGCCGGCGGTGGTGGGGCTCGTCAGCGGTGAAGTCGATTTTGTACTGGCAAGTTCGCCGGGCGTGATGGCGCAGGTGAAAGCAGGCCGCGCGCGCGCCATCGCGGTGAGCAGCGCTACGCCGTCATCACTGATTCCCGGCGTGCCGTCTATTGCGCAATCGGGCCTCGCCGGTTATGCGTATGAAAACTGGTGGGGACTGCTGGTCCCCGCGAAAACACCCACGGCGATCGTCGCCGCCATCAACGCGGCGGTGAACAAAACGCTAGTCAGCACCGAGATGAAGCAACTGCTCGACCGCGAAGGCGCAAGCGCCGATCCGCAAAGCGTGGCGCAACTCGCGGACCTGTTGCAGCGCGAGATCGCGCTCTACCGCAAGATGGCGCAGTTGGCGGGGATGAAGCCGGAATGAGTCTACAGGCATGTTTCAAATGACTACTATCGCCACAGTGGTTCGACAAGCTCACCACGAACGGCCTTTGAATTGGTCGTTCGCCCTGAGCCTGTCAAAGGGTCAGTTGTAGCGTGCGCCGTGCGCACGACTCGTTCACCAATCGTGCGC
>CAMDDY010000383.1 GCA_945893125.1 Bordetella parapertussis | reverse complement strand
ATCGCAATCTGATACCGTTCGTCTTGGGTGAGGTGTGTGTAGTTCATTCTTGGCAACTTTAACTTGGTGGTCGAGGGGCTCGGATGCTATCGCACCTCGCCCACCCAACCTATTAATCAGAGTTGCACTTCGAATTTGAACTCGCGAATCCATTCATTGATGCACCGTAAAAGTACGCTCGCGCGGCATTGTACGCCGAGTGCGGCGCATCAAGACAAACGCCCGCATCGCGGGCGTCTGTCACTGAAAACACACCCTTGAAATCACGCGGGCCGCTGCAACAACACCTGATGCGGCGCGGGTACGGGCCAGGTATTGCTGGCGCCGATTTCCTGAATCGCTTTGTTGGCGTCAAAAAATACCTGCCAGTAATGATTGTTGTGGCAATACGGGCGCACGCCCAGCAGGGTACCCGCGGCGTTGAATTCAAGAATTTCCACGTCGGGCGCGGGCGTCGTCACCACGTTGGGAATTTGCGCCAGACGCGCTTTTAATTTGCTCATCGCTTCCTGCGGATGCACGGTATGGGCAAGCTGGCATTTCAGATCCACGCGCCGGTACGGGTTGTGCGTGTAGTTGGTAATGTTGTCGGAAAAAATCTTGGCGTTACCGACATACACGCGCAGATTGTCGACGGTTTTAAGCGCGGTGACGAACAAACCGACTTCTTCCACGTCACCTGTAATACCACCAGCGGTAATCATGTCGCCCACTTTGAACGGTCGCAACAACACGAGGAACGCACCCGCCGCGAAATTCGACAGCAGTCCCGACCACGCCGCACCAATGGCCAATCCAGCCGCCGCGAGTAGTGCCGCAAAACTGGTGGTTTCAATACCGAACACCGACAAGATCGCGATCACCAGCACGATGCGCAACAGCACCCGCACCGTTGACTCCACATACTTGATCAACATCGCGTCAACCTTGTGCGAATTCATGCTGTTGGTTGAGAGTTTGATGATGAAATTGATAATCAAGCCACCAATGATCCATATCGCAATCGCACCGAGTACTTTGCTACCGGCATTGATCGCATAGCCGGTCAACATTTGGGAATTTAACCAATCGGGCATGGCCATCTCCTTGCAAAACTTGCGGTTTAAGGATTGTGCCGCGTCAACGGGGTGGCCGCAACGCGAACACCGTCGATGCTAGAGCCTCGCGCTTCGGTACGCCATAGGAACCACAAAACTTTTACAAACTGTACGCGCTTTTAGCACGCTGACGGTTTAGCCGCCCGCGAGTGCGGCCTTGATCTGCTCCAGCGCGGCAGGGTCTTCGATGGTGGTTAAGTCACCCGGATCGCGGCCTTCGGCCAGGGCCTGAATGGAACGGCGCAGCAACTTGCCGGAGCGGGTTTTGGGCAACAGGTTCACAAAATGAACGCGGGCGGGACGGCCTATTGCGCCGAGTTGCCTGTCCACTGCATCCATCACTTCTTTTTCGTGTGCGACTTGCTGTTCCCGGGTGGCGATTTTGCTGCTGTCTTTGACCACCGCAAACGCAATGGGGGTTTGCCCTTTGATCGCATCCGCCACCCCCACCACCGCCACCTCGGCGATATTGGCGTGTGACTGCACCGCCTCTTCAATCTCGCGCGTACCCAGGCGATGACCGGCGACATTAATCACGTCATCGGTGCGACCGAGGATGTAGTGATAGCCATCCTTGTCTCGTATGCCCCAGTCAAACGTTGAGTAGACTTGCTTGTCGCGGAAGCTGGTGAAATAGGTTTTGACGAATCGTTCGTCGTCACCCCACACCGTCGTCATGCAACCCGGCGGCAACGGCGGCATGATGGCGACTACGCCTTTTTCATCCGGCGCAGCCTCGCCGGCATCGGACTCGCGCAGAATTTGCAGATCGTAGCCATACACCGGAAAACTCGGTGTGCCCATTTTCAGCGGTGTTTTCTCCACGCCATGCATGGCCGACAGTATTGGCCAGCCAGTTTCGGTTTGCCAGTAATGATCAATCACCGGTTTTTGCAGCGCATCCGAAATCCACTGGTGCGTGGGCTCATCCAGCGGTTCTCCCGCGAGGAATAAATGCCGCAGCGACGACAGATCGTATTTCTTGAGATACGCCGGATCCTGCTTTTTCAGCACGCGCGCCGCCGTGGGCGAGGAAAACATCACCGACACCTTGTGCTCGGCAACGATTTTCCACCAGATGCCCGCGTCGGGACGTATCGGCAGGCCTTCATACAATATCGTGGTCATGCCCGCGATCAACGGCGCGTAGACGATGTACGAATGCCCCACCACCCAGCCAATATCCGATGTCGTGAATAGCGTCTCCCCCGCATTGCCGCAGTAGATGTGCTTCATCGACGCTGCCAGCGCGACGGCGTAGCCGCCGGTGTCGCGCTGGATGCCCTTGGGCTTGCCGGTGGTGCCGGAGGTATACAAAATGTACGAAGGCTCGCTCGACTCCAGCCACGTCACCGGCGTGTTGATTTCCGCATGCGATTTGCGCAACGCGGCATAATCAAGATCACGCCCGGAGACGGGTTGGTAGTCTTTGTCGATGCCGCGATTGACCACGATCACGTTGCGCGGCGGGTGTTGCGCCAGCCGCAGCGCTTCGTCCACCAGGGGCTTATAGGGTATCGCCCGGCCGCCGCGCATGCCGGCATCGGCGGTAATCATCAGCGCGGGCTTGGCGTCATCGATGCGCGTGGCCAGGCTCGCCGCCGCGAAGCCGCCAAACACCACCGAATGAATCGCGCCCACCCGCGCACACGCCAGCATGACAAACACCGCTTCGACGATCATCGGCATGTAGATCAACACGCGATCTCCCTTGACCACACCCAGCGTGTGCAGCATGCCGGCTGCGCGATTGACCTCTTTGTAAAGCTCGCGATAGGTGTACGTTTTTTCGATGCCGGTTTCGGTCGAAATATAAATCAGCGCCTTTTGATCTCCGCGCGCGGCAAGATGCCGGTCGATGGCGTTGTGGCACAGATTGGTTTGCCCGCCGACAAACCATTTGGCGAAGGGCGGGCGGCTGAAATCGCAGACTTGCGTGTGCGGCTGATGCCAATCGATCAATGCAGCTTGCTCTGTCCAGAACGCGTCGCGCTCGCCCAAGGAACGGCGATGAAAATCCTGATAAGCGCCCATGGTTCTCCTCCGGTTGGCTGGTTATCCGTGCATTATCCAGCGATAGTACTTACGAAAGCCTGACCACTGCCCTGCCGCGTATGCCGCCTTTGAGCATTTGTGCGAAGTAAGCGGGCAGATCGTCCAGCGTCAGGGTGCTTGCGATGTCTGCCAGGTGACGCGGCTTAAGATCTGTCGCAAGCCGTTGCCACACTTTGCGTCGCAGCGGCATGGGTGTCGCCGCAGAATCCACGCCGATCAGCCGCACGCCGCGCAGTATGAACGGCAGCACATTGGTTTTCAGTTCGATGCCGCCGGCATTGCCGAAGCTCGCGATCAAGCCATGGGGGTTCATGGTGCGCGTCAGCCAACCCAGTTGATCGCCGCCCACCGAATCGAATGCCGCCGCCCACAGCGGCTTTTCCAGGGGCCGCGTGCCCATATCGACGGCGCTGCGTGCCAATACTTCCTTCGCACCGAGCTTTTGCAGAAACGCGTGTTCGCTGTCTTTACCGGTGAGCGCGGTCACCGCATAACCTTTGCCCACCAGCATATCGATGGCAAGGCTCGCCACGCCGCCGGTAGCGCCATTCACCAATACTTTTCCGTTACCGGTAGCCAAACCATTGAGTTCGAGCAACTCGACCGCCAGCCCCGCCGTGTAACCCGCCGTGCCCAACACCATCGCTTCAAACAACGACAATCCCGCCGGTAGCGGCACCACCCAATCGGCGGGCACGCGGCACATCTGCGCATATCCGCCATCATGCGCCACGCCGAAATCGTAGCTGGTGCAAATTACTTCATCGCCGGCTTTAAAGCGCGCGTCCGACGACGACATCACCACACCCGCTGCATCAATGCCGCCCACCAAGGGATATTTTCGAATCACCTTGCCGCCGACACCGGTGGCGGCGAGCGCATCTTTGTAATTCACGCTGGAATACGCGGCCTTGAAAACCACTTCGCCGGGCATCAGATCGTTCAGCGTTACGTCTGTGATGCGTCCCTCTATCTTATTGTTTTCATTGAATATTCTGTAGGCTTTAAAACTTTCCATAATTACTCCTACGGCAGATGAGGTAGCGCAAGATAGTCATGCGATTGCATCTCGGTCAAGCGGCTGACCAAGCGTTCTCTGAGCGACGCATTCAGATTCGCTTGAAATGCGTTCGACGAATCGGCTTCGATTATCAGTGCATCGGCAGGCACGCTCGCCGACAGAATGAGTTTGACGCGCCGATCATAAAACTCGTCGATCATCCACACAAAACGACGCAGTTTGTCCGCCGTGCCGACGCCAAAACACGGCACGTTCGACACCATCACCGTGTGATAACGTTTGGAGAGTTCAATGTAATCGGGCTTGCCGCGCGGGCCGTCACACAGCGCGTCAAAATCAATCCACACCACGTCGCGCGCGTCGCTGCGCACGGGAATGTCGCGGCCTTCGATGTCGAGTGCCGTCGCATCGGAAATTTCGTGGCGCGCAATGGCGAGAAACTCGCGCTGCATGCGCTCATCGGCGTCCGGACCGATGTGATACACGCCCGCCTTTTCCAGCTCGCGCAGACGGTAATCCACGCCCGCATCGACATTCACGATGTCGAAATTTTGCTTGATGAGGTCTATCGCCGGCAGAAATTGCTGGCGTTGCAGACCGTGTAAATACAGCACGTCCGGCTCGAAATTCGATGTCGTCAGCACCACCACGCCCTGCTCCATCAAGCCTTCCAGCAGCTTGCGCATCAACATCGCATCGGTGATGTCGGTGATGTGAAACTCATCCAGGCACAGCAGCCGCGTGTCTTTGGCTACATCACGCGCGACAGTAGCCAGCGGCTCGGCCTGCCCGGTCAGCGCGTTCATGCGCCGATGAATTTCCTGCATGAAGCGGTGGAAGTGTATGCGGCGCTTCTTCGCCACCGGCGCACAATTGAAAAAACTGTCCATCAAGAAACTTTTTCCCCGCCCGACCCCGCCCCACAGATACAGGCCTTTGACGACTTTTTTGCGCGCCAGCAG
>CAMDDY010000382.1 GCA_945893125.1 Bordetella parapertussis | reverse complement strand
GGCTGCCGGTGTCGATCAGCGCGGTGGCGATGATGGTGAGCGAGCCGCCTTCCTCGATGTTGCGCGCGGCGCCGAAAAAGCGCTTCGGGCGCTGCAGCGCGTTGGCATCGACACCGCCGGTGAGCACCTTGCCTGACGCCGGCACCACGGTGTTATAGGCGCGCGCGAGACGCGTAATCGAATCGAGCAAAATTACGACATCCTTCTTGTGCTCGATCAGGCGTTTTGCCTTCTCAATCACCATTTCGGCGACCTGTACGTGGCGCGTGGCCGGTTCGTCGAAGGTCGAGGCGACGACTTCGCCTTTGACCGAGCGCTGCATTTCGGTGACTTCCTCCGGCCGCTCGTCGATCAGCAGCACGATGAGGTAGACCTCGGGATTGTTGGCGGCGATCGAGTGCGCGATGTGCTGCATCATCACCGTCTTGCCGCTTTTCGGGCTGGAGACCAACAGGCCGCGCTGGCCTTTGCCGATGGGCGCGATGATGTCGATGATGCGGCCGGTGATGTTTTCCTCGGCCTTGATTTCACGCTCGAGCTTCAGATGCTCGGTCGGGTGATAAGGTGTTAAGTTTTCAAACAGTATCTTGTGCTTGGAGGCTTCGGGCGGCTCGCCGTTGACGTTATCCACCTTGACCAGCGCGAAGTAGCGCTCGCCGTCTTTAGGCGTGCGGATTTCGCCGTCGATGGTGTCGCCGGTGTGCAGATTAAAGCGGCGAATTTGCGAGGGCGAGACGTAAATGTCATCGGTGCCGGCGAGGTACGAGGTGTCCGGTGAGCGCAGGAAGCCAAAGCCATCAGGCAGCACTTCGATCGTGCCGGCGCCGGAAATTGACTCACCCTTTTTCGCCTGGTTTTTCAGCAGGGCGAAGATCAGCTCTTGTTTTCGCAGCCGATTGGCGCCCTCCACTTCGTTGGTGACGGCCATCTCGACCAGTTCACCGATGGGAAGGTTTTTGAGATCGGATAAATGCATGGATTTTGGGTACGGCTATTGAGTGTTGCGGGGTGAAACGAAGGGAGCGGGAAAAACCAAGAGTCGGGGAAGCAGAGCGGCGGGTGGGAAGAAATCCTCACCCGCGCAAGAACCGCTGAAAATGACGGGAAGCCAAGTTACAACAAGCGCGGTTCAAGCGCTGAGAGATAGGGTATAGCGATCAACTAAGACTGTCAAATGTACTATGGCCTGTCAGATATGGCTGTCTATAAAAGCTTTGAGTTGTGACTTGGACATGGCGCCGACCTTGGTCGCCTCAACCGCGCCGTTTTTGAAAATCATCAGCGTCGGGATGCCGCGTACACCGAACTTGGACGGCGTGGCCTGATTGTCGTCAATGTTGATTTTCGCCACTTTCAGTTTGCCGGCGTAATCCTTGGCCACCTCGTCCAGAATCGGCGCAATCATCTTGCAGGGGCCGCACCATTCTGCCCAGTAGTCCAGCAGGACTGGGGTGGTGGACTTGATTACCTCGGCATCAAAGGTATCGTCCTTAACGTGATGGATATGCTCGCTCATGGTTGTAAAACCTCTTGAAGAAAAGTGGGGGAGAATGAGAACTGGCCGCGCGGAGGGTGCGGCATGGATGGGGTGGAAACCATGCTAACCAAAAACCTCGCGTTTGGAAAGCAAAGCGCCCGCGCCGCCATGGTTCACAACCCGCCGGCAACCCGGCAACAAGCCGTAAGCACTTGTTTCTGTTAAAATATGGGCTCATTTTCTGATTTCAAGACCGCGTTTAATTCTGCTTAATATCGCTTTAATTTCGCCATAGGGCGAGGACTCCCATGACCTACGTAGTGACCGAAACCTGCATCAAGTGCAAGTACACTGATTGCGTGGATGTGTGCCCGGTGGATTGCTTCCGCGAAGGCCCCAACATGCTGGTGATCGATCCGGATGAATGTATCGATTGCACCCTGTGCGTCGCCGAATGTCCGGTGGAGGCGATCTTCGCCGAAGACGATGTGCCGGACGATCAAAAATCCTACACGGCCCTGAACGCCGAGTTGGCCAAAGTCTGGAAACCTATCATCGAGAAAATTGCTGCGCCGGCGGATGCCGATGAGTGGGCCAAGGAAAAGAAAAAGGCGCATCTGCTTGAAAAATAGTTCGCTGGTTGTCGCGGCATCCTGACACGCGACGGGGTCGCATCCCCGCAAGAGAGCGGGGCCCCTGCTCCGCCCTTTGCGTGTCTATGCCGATGAGTGGGCGAAGGAAAAAAAGAAGTCGCACTTGCTCGAAAAGTAATTCCCAGTGCCGCGATTTGATTTATTGAACAAGGAGTTTCAAATGAACAAAACTCTGGCAATCGCACTACTGGTTATTCCCGCAGAGGCATACGCACAGCAAAAACCGCCCATCGCGCAATACTGGATGAATGTCGAAACCGCGTCGGGCATGAGCATGCCCGGCATGAGCGGCGGCATGGCCGGCATGATGGCGGGCATGGCGGGCGGCGGGCAGCAGCAAAGCGGCCGCAAGTTGTATTTGCATCTGGGTTCACAACGTCCGGCGGATGCGCCGAGCGCGGCACATGACATTCCGTCGGGTATGAGCATGGGGCCGTCGCTGCCGCTGCTCACGCCGCGTGGTGGCGAACGTCCGCCCACGGAGCGCGGAGAACGGCCAGACCAGATGGAACGCCCCAAGGGCCGCATGCTCATTTACTGGGGCTGCGGTGAAGCTACCCGCGCTGGGCAGCCGGTGGTGATCGACTTCGCGCGTGGTGGGCAGATGCCCAACATGGTGGGGCGCAATGTCGCCAGCGGCGGGCCGTCGTCGGGGCGCACCAACGGCCTGTGGCCCAATCAGCAGGACAGCAAAGCCGTGCCCGATTCGGCATCGCTCATCGGCGAACACACCATCCGCGGCAACTACACGCCTGACATCCGTTTCGCGCTGGGTGCGGGGCAGGATTTCATGGAACGCGTGAATCTCGACACCAGCGCGCGTGGCACGGGCGCCGTATCGGTGCGCTGGAATGCGCCTTCGACGGCAACGGGTTATTTCGCCACCGCGATGGGCGGCGACGGCAACGATATGGTGATGTGGAGTTCCAGCGAGGTGCAGGAAATCGGCGGCGGCCTGATGGATTACATCCCGCCCGGCGAAGTGGCGCGCCTGATCCGCGAAAAAGTGGTGATGCCGGCGCAAACCACCGAATGCACGGTGCCCGCCGAAGTCGCGAAACGCGCGCAAATGTTCAGCTTCATCGCCTATGGTCCGGAAGCGAACTTCGGTTTCCCGCCGCGCCCGCAGGATCCGCAGTGGTACACGAAAGTACGTTTCAAATCCACCGCATCCACCTTTTTGGGCGAGACCGGCGGCTCGGGCAGCCGCACGCAGCGCGCCTCACCGTCCGCGCCCGCAGGCGCGCCGTCAGGGGATCAGTCGGCGCAACCCAGCGCGCCCGCAGCACCCGATCCCGTGAAAGACGGCATCAATATTCTTCGGGGCATCTTCGGGCGGTAGCCGCGCGAAGGAGGGGCATGGCGCCGCATCGTCCTCTCTTTTTCAACGGATTGATTTATGAGCGGTGATTCGCTTCAGGCGCTTGCCGCCGGCGTGGTGGCCGTCACCCCGAACCGCCGCTTAGCGCTGCATCTGAAAAGCGAGTACGACGCAGCCCAAGCCCACAGCGGCAAATCCGTCTGGCCCAGCGGCGACGCGCTGCCCTATGGCGCGTTTCTGGAACGTACCTGGCAGGAGTTCGCTCTGGCGGAAAACGGCGCGATGCTGCTTTCCGTGCAGCAGGAAATCGCCTTGTGGGAAACCGTGATTGAGTCATCGCGGCTGGCGGAGACGCTGCTGAATCCGGTGATGGCGTCACGCGCCGCACGTGAGGCCTGGATCACACTGCATGCGTTTCATCTCGAGCACCCGCGCCATCGCGCCGCGCTGGAAAACGCGGGCGACGACAGCGCCGCGTTCGGCGAATGGCGTCGCGCGTACGACGAAAAATTGCGCACGCAAGGCTGGATCGACAGCGCGCAACTGCCTGATCTCATCGCACAGGCGCTGAAAAACGGCGCGCGGCCTCGCGCGCGGCACATTCTGCGCGCGGGCTTTGAAGCCTACACGCCGCAGCAACAACAGTTGTTTGACGCGTTTGCGCAGGCCGGTTGCGAAATCAGCGATGCTCAGTTGCGTGATCAGTCGCGTGATGTGCCGCCCGGCAACGCCACGCGCCACGCCTGTGACGACGCCGAAGCCGAGTTGATGCACGTTGCCGCGTGCGTGCGTGCCTTGCTCGCGGCGCACGGTGACGCGCAGCCGCGTTTGCGCATCGGCGTGGTGGTGCCTGATCTCGCGGCATGCCGCGCTGCGGTGCTGCGTGTGTTCGATGACGTGCTGGAACCGCTGCGCGTGACCGTGCCCAATGATGCCGCACCGCGTTTATTCAATTGCTCGCTGGGTTTGCCGATTACTTCGTATCCTATTGTTTTTAAATCATTTTTTATATTGGGGCTGGCGGGTGGCGAAGTGACTCTGGAAGAGGCGGGGGTGTTGCTGCGCAGTCCCTACTTGGGAGGTGCTGACGCCGAACTCGCGTCGCGCGCATGCGTGGATGCGGCCTTGCGCGCGCGTGGCCGCCAGCGTGTGACGCCCGGCGCGTTGCGCACCGCCGCGCATGAAGTCGCGCCAAGGCTCGCCGCGTTGCTCGAACCGTGGCTTGCGATGGCGCGTGACGCACGCGGCTTGCGCCAACCTCCATCGGCGTGGAGCGCCACGTTTCTGGCACTGCTCAAAGGCCTGGGCTGGCCGGGCGAGCGCACGCTCGATTCAGCGGAATACCAGACCTTTGAAAAATTTCGCGACGTGGTGTCGGGCCTGTCCGCGCTCGATCCGTTGCGCCCGCGCATCAACTTTTCCGAGGCCTTGAGCGTGTTGCGGCGCTTGGCGTCTGACACCGTGTTTCAACCCGAGGCTTTGAGCGCGCCGGTGCAGGTGCTCGGCACGCTGGAATCCATCGGCCTTGCATTCGACGCGTTGTTTGTCACCGGGATGGCAGGCGAGAGCTGGCCCGCCGCGCCGCGTCCCAATCCGTTTTTACCGGTGGCGCTGCAACGCGCGCTGGGCGTGCCGCACGCCAGCGCCGAATGGGAATTGCAGTTCGCGCGCCGCATGACGCAAGAGTGGC
>CAMDDY010000381.1 GCA_945893125.1 Bordetella parapertussis | reverse complement strand
CGCAATCTGATACCGTTCGTCTTGGGTGAGGTGTGTGTAGTTCATTCTTGGCAACTTTAACTTGGTGGTCGAGGGGCTCGGATGCTATCGCACCTCGCCCACCCAACCTATTAATCAGAGTTGCACTTCGAATTTGAACTCGCGGTTTCCTTAACCCGAAAATTCTACCTCGTCGTTCCCGCGCAGGCGGGAATCCATAACACAGTGCCACTTGCGATGGCTTATGGATTCCCGCCTGCGCGGGAATGACAGGGTTGGTTATGTCACACGCTAAATTACTCGCGCTGCTACTGCTGCTGCCAACAATAGCTGCAGCACAAACTTACCCCTCCGGCCCGATGCGCATCGTCGTGCCGTTCCCGCCCGGCGGCGGCACCGACATCTTCGCGCGCGCGATGGCGCAAAAACTCAACGAAGCGTGGAGCGTGCCGGTGATCGTCGAAAATCGCGGCGGCGCCAACGGCAGCATCGGCACCGCGTACGTGGCGAAATCCACGCCGGATGGACACACCGTGCTGGTGGTGCCCAGCGGCTTCGCGGTGAACCCCAGCATTTATCCCAAGCTGCCATTCGACACTGCAAAAGATTTCGCACCCGTAAGCGTGCTCGCCGAAGGGCCGCTGGTGCTCTCGCTGCATCCGTCGTTTCCGCCGCGCAGCGTGAAGGAATTCATCGCATTTTTAAAAGCGCGTCCCGGCGAAATCAACTACGGCAGCTCCGGCAACGGCTCGCCGCCGCATCTGGCGACGGAACTGTTCAAGTTGCTGACCCACACGCAGATCAATCACATCCCATACAAGGGCGCGGGCCCGGCATCGGTGGATTTGTTCGCCGGGCAGATCCCGATTTATTTCATGAACGCGTTGCAGGTGACGCAATACGTGCGCACCGGCAGAGTGCGCGCGCTGGGTGTGACCACTGCCAAACGCTTTCCGCCGCTGCCGGATGTGCCGACGATTGCCGAAGCCGGCGTGCCGGGCTACGCGATGTCGAACTGGTATGGCCTGCTGGTGCCGTCCGCCACGCCACGCGCCAGCGTGATGAAACTCAACGCTGAACTCACGCGCATTTTGAATTTGCCGGAGATCAAGGAGCGCCTCACCAGTCAGGGCGCGATACTTGTTGGTAATTCACCGGATGAATTCGCGGCGTTCCTGCGCAGCGAAATGGCCACGGCGGCGAAGATCGTCAAGGCTGCGGGAATGACTGCGACGAACTGACGGGGCCGAAGACTGAACTAGCCCGCCCGTGCCCCCGAAGCCTTCACCACCTTCGCCCATTTGGCGATTTCACTCTCGGTGTATTTCGCGAACTCTTCCGGCCCCATGGTGCGTATATCCACGCCGGAATTAAACAGGCGCGTCTTCACATCCTGCTGGCCGAGCGATTCGAGCGTGGCCTTGTGGATGGTGGCCACCATGTTGGCGGGCAGCTTGGCGGGACCGACGATGCCGAACCATGCCACGGCTTCGTAACCGGGCAATCCCAACTCGGCAATCGTTGCGAGTTCAGGAATCGACGCGGAACGTTTCGGCGACGTGATCCCTAGTGCGCGCAGGCGGCCCGACTTAATCAGCGGTATCGCCGACGACAAGCTGGCGAATTGCAAATCGGTTTCGCCCGAGATCAACGCGGTCAATGACTCCGCCGCGCCTTTAAACGGCACGTGGACCATTTTGGTGCCGGTCATTACACTAAATAATTCTCCCGCCAGATGCACGGTGGTGCCCGCGCCGGACGAGCCGTAGTTCAACACGCCGGGTTTGGATTTTGCCAAGGCAATAAAATCCTTCACGGATTTCACCGGCACGCTGGGGTTCACCACCATTGCGTTTGGACTGTCGCCGACCAGCGCGATGGGGGTGAAATCGCGCTGCGGGTGATACGACAATTTCGTGTAGAGACTGACATTGATCGCCTGCGTGCCGATGGTGGCCATCAGCAACGTGTAGCCGTCGGCGCTGCTTTTCGCCACGATGTCCGCCGCGATATTCCCACCCGCGCCGCCACGGTTATCCATGATGAGCGCCTGCCCCAGCCGCTCGCGCATCGCCGGCTCCAGCGCGCGCGCGATGACATCGGCGGCGCTGCCTGCGGTGAACGGGATCAGCATGCGGATGGGGCGGGAGGGATAAGCTTGTGCGAGCGTAGTGCCGGTTGCCAGCGCGAGAATAATACCGGCCAGGTAGTGCGAGTTTCTCACGGTGATCTCCTGAGGATAGCTGCGGGGCGAGCGTAGCATGCGTTCATTGCGACTGCCAGCAACAACCGGCGTGCTCAATCCACCTTCGCGCCCGACGCCTTGATCACCTTCGCCCACTTGGCGATTTCAGCTTTCATGAATCGGCTGTAGTCCTGCGATGATCCCGCCGCGACATCCGCGCCCTGGCTGCCGAGCCGTGAACGCATGTCCGGCTCCGCCAGTATTTTCGCGACGTCCGTGTTGAGCTTGCGCACAATGTCCGCGGGCGTGCGTGCCGGCGCGACAATGCCGTAAGTGACCGACGATTCATAACCGGGCACACCCGCCTCGGCCAGCGTGGGCAATTCCGCCAGCAGCGGGAAACGCCGCTCGCCGGAGATTGCCAGTGCGCGCACGCGGCCCGCTTTCATGTGCGGCAGCGCGGGCGGAATGCTGGAGAAATACATCGTCACCTGCCCCGCAATCAGGTCGATGAATGCCGGCGACGCGCCCTTGTACGGCACATGCACGAGATTGATACCCGCCATTTGCTTGAACTGATCGGCGGACAGATGCGTGGCGCTGCCGTTGCCGCCGGAGGCATAGGTGAGTTCGCCGGGCTTAGCCTTCGCCAATGCGATCAGGTCTTTCAGCGATTGCGCCGGCGTGGATGGATGCACCACCAGCGCGAACGGCGATGTGGCAATCAGGATCACCGGCTCAAAATCCTTCACCGGATCGTAGGCGAGTTTTTTGTACAGACTGGGCGCGATGGCGTTCGCGCTGTTGAACATGAAGATGGTGTAGCCGTCGGGATTGGAGCGCGCGACGATTTCACCGGCGATATTGCCGCCCGCGCCCGCGCGATTGTCCACCACCACCTGCTGGCCCCAGGCTTCGGCGAGTTTGCCGCTGATTTGCCGCGCGATCAGGTCATTGCCGCCGCCCGGTGCGAACGGCACGATGAAGCGTACGGGCTTGTTGGGGTAAGGCTGCGCGGCGGCGCTGAACGCAGCGAGCAGCAGCACACACGGCAATACACATAACAACAGGTGCGCGCCGCACCGTGCCAATGCATGTTGTGTGATGATGCGCACGAGCGGTCGCGCCGATGATTCGTTAGGCCGCTTGCGTTACGTGGCTCACGGCTTCGGCCGTATGCTCACACGTAATGCGCCCAAGATCTTCCGCGCTCAAATAATAAATCGGATGCGGCAGCTCGATACAGGCATGGCCGGGCATACCCTTGCCGATGTATTGATTTTCGAGCGCATTTCTGAATGCCGAAGTGATGAACGCGATCGTCGGGATGCCGCGTTTTTCGAGTTCCACCGAGGTGTGCACACAGCACACCGTGCAAGAGCCTCACCCGCCCAGCGCCAGCAGGACGACATCGCATTTGCGCGCCATCTCCTCTATGGTTTCCAGCGGCGCGGGTTTGGAATAATGCGTGCCGTGAAAATTCAGCAGTTCCTTCACGCCATGGTGCTGCCTGAGTTCCGCGCCGATGGCCGCGAGGATCACATCGGCCTGTTCCTTGGTGTTGTCGTATAGCCCGACTGTCAGCCCGGTAAGACTTGCGGGGCGCGGTGCAAACGACACTTTTTTATTGCTACCTACGGATGGATCATAGAATTCGCTCATCGGAGTTCCTCCTTCATCGATCAAACATCGTATGCGACGGTGACGCCGCGCGTGGTTTCGTTCCAGCCGTGCATCACGGCGGTGGTGGCGCCGGGCCGGCTGCCCGCCACGATCAAAAACAAGCGGCTCGGTTCCTGTATCGCCGGCACAAAACAGGTGTCGTCGTTGGGATCAACCTGGGTCACGTAGCGATTCAAGCGGTCCAAGCGCCACAGCCCGCCCTGTTTAAGCTCACCGACGGTGCGTCCGGCTTTTTCGCGCAGCAGTTTATGCACGTCGGCCTTGGAGCAGCCCGTCTTGGCGAAGTTGTCCGCGATGTCGGGGGCGAGTGCGACTACCATGTCGGTGGCGCGCCACGCATTCATGCCGCCCATGTTGCCCATGCAGTCGGTGGTGGCCAGATGCAGGCGCTGCGGATCATCGTTCACGTCGTCATGCGTGAGTTGCGGATTCTCACACTGCACCACGGTGATCACATCCTGCCCGGCCTTGAAGCCGCGCTCTTCCGCCAGCGGGCCCCACGGGCTTTCTTCCTCGTTTTCGCGGATGCAGAAGGTGTAGCGCGCGGGCGCGCCAAAACAACTGAACGACGCGCTGGGAAAACCGCCGCCCACGTTGTACAGAATCAACCGTACTGAGCGTCCGATGGTGGCGTTGGCGCGGTGTCCGGGGCTGAAGCAGCCGCGTCCGCCGTTGATGCCAATTTTTTTGGCGTAAGGCCCATTCACAATCAGCAGCGGCGCCACGCCGTGTATCGTTGTCTGCACGCCGTGCATATTGAGTTTTTCGTCGAGGATCGCGCGCATCGCGCCGATGATCACCGGCATGTAATCGGGCCGCGCGCCGGCCATCACCGCGTGCTCGGCAACCCGGCGCACCGTCAGCGGCTCAAAGTTGGGCGGCACCAGGCCGATTACTTCGTCGGCGTCGTGGCGCGTGCCTTTGAGCATGGCCGCGACCAACTCCTTCGTCGGCGGAACGATGGGCAAGCCATCCGCCCAGGGCTTCGAATAAAAATATTCGATGGCGTCGTAGACTGAACCGGATAGATCTCCGCTAGGCATGGCCGCTCCCTTCGTGTGATGCGTGGCAGGGTACCACGACTGACTTTACCTCGAGTGTGCAGGGTATCGTGCTGCCCACAGGATTATATTAAAATATAAATAAAAACAAATACTTACCGTACTGTCACGATTTAACCCGCTACACTGCGGTCAGGTTATCGCTGTGTACGCTTGCCGAGACGACGAATAGCCGCAGGTTCCGTCGTACGCACCGCACCACCCGTTACAATCCAAGCAAACAAGCAGGCGTTGCTAAATCTGATAGCC
>CAMDDY010000380.1 GCA_945893125.1 Bordetella parapertussis | reverse complement strand
TTTCGCGGGAACGACGGGTTTGAGTTTTCGGCGACTACTTGCATCCTGACGTTTTCATTGGTTGCCGCGCTCGCATTGAGCAACTCACAGCAAGCACACGCCCAGCAATACCCCACCGGCCCCGTGCGCATCGTCGTGCCCTTCCCGCCCGGCGGCGGCGTGGACAGTCTCGGTCGCCTCACTGCGGCAAAACTGTCCGAGGCGCTGGGTCGCACGTTCGTGGTTGAAAACCGCGGCGGCGCCAATGGCATGATCGGTAGCGAAGTCGTCGCTAAATCCGCCAAGGATGGTTACACGCTGATGGTCAACGGCGCGAATTTTGTGACCTCGCCGAGCCTCTATCGCAAAGCGCCGTACGATCCGGTGCGCGATTTCGAAGCAATCAGCCTGATTGCCTTCGGCCCCAATGTGCTGGTGGCGCATCCGTCGCTGCCTGCAAAGTCCGTCAATGAACTCATTGCGCTCGCCAAAGCCAAGCCCGGCGCCATCGGTTTTGCCGGGTCGGGCAGCGGCAGCACGCCGCATCTGGCGGGTGAGTTGTTTAACGTGATGGCCGGCGTGAAAATGGAACACATTCCGTATCGCGGCTCCGGCCCGGCGATGATCGGGCTGATGGGCGGCGAGGCGATGATCATGTTTTTGCCGGCGATCAACGCCGGGCCGCATATCAAAACTGCGCGCCTTCGTGCGTTAGCCGTCACCAGCCGCGATCGGCTGCCGGTGATGCCGAATCTGCCCACTGTCGCGGAAGCCGGGCTGAAAGGTTATGAATCCAGCCAGTGGTACGGACTGTTCGCGCCGGCAGGCACCTCCGCCGACATACTCAACGTCCTGAATGCGCAGGTCGCAAAAATCATGCAGAGCGCGGATATCAAGGCGCGGCTCGGCGAAGAAGGCGTGGTGCCGGTGGGCGGCACGCGCGAGCAATTGGCCGCGCACGTGAAATCCGAAATCGCCAAGTGGGCGAATGTGATCAAGCTGTCAGGCGCGCGGGTGGATTGATAAACCCCAAAACCTTCGACACAGATTCACGCGGATGAACGCAGATTACCCCCAGAAACTATCCGCGAAAATTTGCGTTCATCTGCGTCGCAGAAGTTTTTCGGGCCCATCCTCAGCAGGACTACTGAAACTTCTTCACCACCTCAATCAATTCATCGCTGGGTATCAGCGAGGTGGAGCCCACCTTCATGTAACGCACGATGCCCTGCTTGTCGATCACGTACCATGCGCGCTGCGCGCGCAGGTAAACGCCAACGCGATTGGTCTTGACCATTTCCGCATCATCGAACAGCGCATCATAGGAACGCAACATCGCGCGCGATGCGTCATTGAGCAAAGGATAGGTAACCCCCATCTTCTCGCCCCACGCGCGGTTGGCATCGAGGAAATCCACACTGACGCCCAGAACCTGGGCGTTTACGGCTTCAAACTTGGGCAAATCCAGTTGAAAGCCGAGTGCTTCCTGCGTTCAGAGCTTGGTGAACGCGCCGATGTAAGTAAAGATCACCACCGACTGCTTGCCGGCGAAATCACTGAGCCGCACATTGGCGCCCTTGGTCGAGGGCAGCGAGAAATCCGGCGCCTTGTCGCCCACTTGCAGCGCGTGACTGGCCTGTGACGCGAGCAAAAGCGCCGCGCCTGCCAGTAACGTTTTCAACATTCGCAAAAACATAATGACCTCCCGGGTTAAATTCGCAGCTAGGTTTTTGCCTTCGCCACGAGAGTTTGAATCAACTTCTTCACATCGGGTCGATCCAGGTCGAGCGGCCCCAAACCACGTGCAACTATATTCTGATTGCGGTCAATAATATACGTCATCGGCACGCCGCGCGCATTGATGGCGCGCCCGAATGCCATACCCTTGTCGTGCGCCGATGGCATGGTGTATTTATTCTCGTCCAGAAACTGCTTCACCGCTGCGCCGTCGCCGCCATCCAGTGAGATCGTCATCACCACCACGTCTTTTTCCGGGTAACTTCTGTGTGCCTTCTGCACGGAAGGCATCTCGCCGCGGCAGATGTCTCACCATGTCGCCCAGAATCGGATGACGATCACCCGGCCTTTCAGCTCAGCGGATTTCAGCGTGCCGCCGTGCAGGTTGGCGAAATCAAACTCCGGCAGTTTCGTCGGCTTCGCCGGCGGCGCCATCACCGTGGCATTGGGAAACAACCCTTCCGCCGCGTGCGCCACGGCAAAACACGCGGCCCCGCCCAGCGCTACCACGAGCAGCCACCCGTATAAACATTTATTTTTTAAAAACATATAGTTACATAAATTCATCGATGGGTAATCGTGATACTACACCCGCTGCGCGTTGCGCCGCGCGCGATACTCATGCACATCACGCCAGCCTTCTTTGCTCGCCACGCCGCCGCGCATAGCACCCGCGTCGATGCTGCCGAACAACAACTCATAACCCGGCGGCAGCGGACGACTGCCCGGCACCGCCAGCCACAAACGCAGCAGCAAACGCTTTTTTTCTTTTTCCGGGTGATCGTCGTAGCGCGTGCGTGCGTGATACGTCAGGTGGTTGTTCAATAACTGAATATCGCCGGGCTCGAAATCCATGTTGAGCGCAAGCTCCTCCGACAAATCACCGTATAAATCCAGCGCCTGTTCCTGCGCCGGCGTGAGGCGCGGCACTTCGGGATAATCCTGCGCGAACTTGATATACGCCGGCGAAAACATCCCGGTGAAGTGGCCATCACGAAAACCGAAGATCGGCTTCGGATACGCGCGCGCCTCACCCGGCTGTTCGTCACCCTGACGGCTGTTGTACCAGTCCGCATAAAACACATCGATCAAATCGGGCCGGCGGCGCAGAATTTCATTGTGTATCTGCGCGGCACTGACGATGCGGCTGATACCGCCGGATTTCGCTTTGCGCACGCACAAGAGGCCCACCACGTCGCAACGGTCGCCATGAAACGGTAAATTGCGCGATGTTTTCGAGCCGCGTATTTTGGTTTTTTCCAGCGCGCGGCCTTCGTCTTCGACTATGCCCAGCAACTCGCCGCGCCCGCCCTGACACACCGCCGTGCCCAGATGCGCGCCGATGCCCCAGTAGACGAGGCGCAATTCGTCGGGCGAATAAGTGTTGGGCAGGCCGCGCAACAGCACGATGCCACGTCCGGTTTCGAGTTCCTGCGCGACGTTTGCCAGTTCCGACGCGAACGTGGGCAGCGGAAAATCCTCGCGCGTAACATCCACCCAGTCGAGGCCGCGCCGCTGCACGCCACGCAGGGCCGCGTCGATTTCCGCCAGTTCAGCCGCGTTAAAGCGCCGTATCCAGTCGGTGGATTTTTCCAAGTCAGCGCCCTTCCATGCGAAGGGGGCGATGATTTCGTGATGTTTATCAACTTGCATGCCAGTCCTTATCATTCTCCGTAGGATGGGTGGAGTGCAGCGTAACCCATCACAGCGAAAGTTTACGCATCGGCACAGGAAGAGCGGGAGCGCGACCTGTGTTCGTGATGGGTTACGGCCATTGGCCAGTACCCATCCTACTGTAACTCCGTAGGGTGAAACCCATCACAACTGCCCAACAATCCCCGCCGCCTTAATCAGCTTACCGTAGCGCGCCACTTCCGCTTTGATCAGCGCCGCGAATTGTTCAGGCGTATCCCCAATCGGCTCATAACCTTCGCGCGCCAGCGAATCGCGTATATCCTGCGCGCGCAGGGTCTTGATGATCTCGGCGTTCAACTTCAAAACGATATCGCGTGGTGTCGCGGCGGGTGCGAGCACGCCACGCCAGTTGACCAGCGTATAACCCGGCACGCTGGACTCCGCCACCGTCGGAACCTGCGGCGCGTGCGACGAGCGCTTAGGCCCAGTGACTGCGATAGCACGCAGGCGTTTGGCCGTAACATGCGGCAGCGAAATCGCCAGATCCGCGATCATCAATTCAACCTGCCCGCCGATGAGTTCCGTTATGGCCGGGCCGGTGCCTTTGTACGGCACGCCCACCATATCAATGCCGGCCATGCTCTTGAACATCTCGGCGGCCATGCCCGACATACTGGTGGCGCCCGACGAGGCGTAACTCAGCTTGCCGGTTTTCGCGCGCGCGAGCGCGATAAATTCTTTTATCGTAACGACAGGCACCGACGGATGCACCACCAGCACGTTCGGCCCGCTCGATACACTGGTGACCGGCGCGAAATCGCGCACCGGGTCATAGGACAGTTTCGCATTGAGGCTGGGCGCGAACGCCACCGCGCTGGTGGGCGCCATTACCAGTGTGTAACCATCGGGCGGTGATTTGGCGCAAATGTCGAGACCGATGGTGCCGCCCGCGCCGCCGCGGTTTTCAACCACCACGGTTTGCCCGATGCCCGCCGTCAGTTTTTGCGCCACCAGACGCGTCACCAGATCGTTGGCGCCGCCGGGCGCGAAGGGCACGATGATGCGTATGGGCTTACTCGGATAAGACTGCGCCGCAACGCCGGACACGCAGGCCCCAACAGCGACAATCATTAACGCAACGCGATGCATATTCAATCTTCCGGCCGAAACCCCGTCTCGGGTTTCAGTCCTTTGCGTTTTTGTTTTTCGCTGATCTTACCGTTATCGAGATAACGCCCTGCCACCGCGCGCTTCGCGGCTTCATCCCACTGCGGCAACCAGTCGCCGTCACCCGGCCCAAACCACGGCGATTGCGCGCGGCGTTTGGGCAAGCCCAATTCATCCCAGATTTGTCCGGCGCGCTCCATGTATTCTTTTTTCGGCAACGCCAGCGGCGGCAGTTCTTCTTTTTTGGTGGCGTCCATCAACAGCGTGGCATCCTGCCGCTCGGCCTCGTGCTCGCGCTCGGGGCCGTGGCCGGGACTGCGATAGTTAATTACCTGCAAGTCGTCCACCGGATGCATGCGAAACGCCATTGCCCAAAAAATCGCATCGGAGTTTTCGGGATCGATGTCTTCATCCACCGCGATGCAGATTTTGCCGCAGTCGGCACGAAACGCGGAGGCGCCCTGCAACGCGCGCCAGATTTCGGTGCGCGGCGTGTTTTTTTCCAGCACGATGATGATAATGCGCCGCAGCGCGGTGAGCCGTTCGTGCAGCTTGACGCGTTTGACGCCGCGGATCCCCAGCGTCTTGCGCAGATGATTCAGAAACATCGGCTCGTACGACACCAGTTTGATCGCGCTCGAT
>CAMDDY010000379.1 GCA_945893125.1 Bordetella parapertussis | reverse complement strand
GTTGGTGTAACGGTCGATGGCGTATTGCTGTTTCTCTTTGGCGTACGAACGAAAGTGCCCGGCTTGCCCGAACATCGGACCGACGCCGCTCATCTGGAACATCAGCCATTGCAGCGCGGTGTATTTCGCCACGGGTTCGTAGGGCAGGTACTTGCCGGATTTTTCCGCAAGGTAAATCAGGATCGCGCCGGATTCAAACAGCGCAAACGGTTTGTCGCCGGGACCGTTGCGATCAATGATCGCGGGAATTTTATTGTTCGGGCTGATCTTGAGAAACTCGGGCTTGAACTGATCGCCCGCGCGCGTATCCACCGCATGCACGGTGTACGGCAGGCCGGTTTCTTCCAGCATGATGTGTACTTTGCGGCCATTGGGTGTCGGCCAGGTGTAGAGGTCTATCACAAAATTTCCTTTAAAAACAATAAGTTATGTTAATTTCAAAAAATCTCACCGCAAAGGCGCGAAGGCGCAAAGAACTGCCGCAAAGAAGAACAAAAGCCCTTGGGGGCCTTCGCGTAACCTTTGCGTCTTTGCGCCTTTGCGGTAACGCGGTTGACGTTCGCGCCTCACCGCTTATCCCACCTTGTAGCGCGCCACCTGCGCTTCATCCACCTCCACGCCATGCCCCGCGCCGCTGGGACGCGTCATCATGCCGTTGCTGATCACGATCGGATGTTTAACGATGTCATCGACAAGATAATGGTTGGTGATGGAAACACCCCAATTCACGTTGGGCGCAACGCATCCCATGTGAATGATGGTCGCCGCACCCACGCTGGTCTCGGCCACCTTGCACGCCAGATTGATGTTCAGTCCCAGCGCGGCGCACACCGACATCGCATGCACGGTGGCGCTGACACCGCCCAATTTGATGGTTTTAAGATTCGCGCCCTGTATCGATCCGGCGCGTGCCATGGCAATGATGGTCGCGACATTGCCCAGCGATTCATCCCCGTTCAACGGCGTCGGCGAGATGCGTGCGAGCGCGGCCATGCCGTCGTAGTCGTCATCGCGCAGCGGCTGCTCCAGAAACAACAGATCGGCTTCGCGCGTGCGTTCGACAAAAATGCGCGCGTCGCGAAAACTCATGCCCATGTTGGCGTCGGCGCACAACACTACGTCGCGGCCTATCGCGCGGCGAATGGTCACCGCGGCATCGGCTTCGTCAAACGGGTTTTTGATGCCGACCTTGAGTTTGAAAAATTTATAGCCTTCCTTGATTTTTTTGTGCGTCTCGGCGATGTCGTCTTCGATTTTCGGATTGCCCAGCAGATACATCGCGGTGATCGAATC
Organism: Bordetella parapertussis; assembly: GCA_945893125.1. Classification (GTDB taxonomy): domain Bacteria; phylum Pseudomonadota; class Gammaproteobacteria; order Burkholderiales; family SG8-41; genus UBA5216. The sequence continues at coordinate 3,885 of CAMDDY010000379.1, read as the reverse complement.
GCGCAGCGCGCCGCCGTACAGTTCCGACATCGATACATTCAGATGCCGCCCGACAAGATCGGCAATCGCCGCATCCACCGCGCATTTCGGCCCGCCGTTGTGATGCAGCGCATGCGCGCAGAGGTGCGCGAGCTCGGCGCGTTTTAACGCGTCCTTGCCGATCACCAGCGGCGCCAGATGTTCGTTCACCGCGGCGACCATGCCGGGCAACAGGTCGCCGGTCATGGTCGGCGCCACCGAGGCTTCGCCCCAACCCACCAGGCCGTTCACGGCTTCGGCGCGCACCAGCAGGTTGTACGAAACCTCCAGACGCACGCCAGCCATGATGACCGGCTTTTTGAGCGGAATCGCAATCGGTATCGCGTCGATGCGTTTGATGATCAGCGGCGGGTGTGCCACGCGCTGCGGCGTGACGGATTGCGGGGCGGTATCTGGCGCCATGAGGGGGTGCTCCGAAATTGCGGTGATGGGCTGGTGCGGATTATAGCCCGCCGCGTAACCGCCCTAGCGGAAGCGCATATTGATTTGCGGATCGCCCGGCAATCCGATGTAACGCACCTTAAGCCGCATTTCGCGCTGCGGCAGCAGCGGCGCGGAAAACGATCCCAGGCTCAATTTGTCGCCCACGCGCAGGCGTCCGCCGCTTTTGCGCACATCTTCCGCCAGCCAAAGCACGGCGTTCAGCGGGTGTCCCATGATCGCCGAGCCGGGCGCATTGGCGAGCTCATTGCCGACATCATCGGTCATCACCACGCGCATGTCGCGCAGCGCGTCGGCGAAGGCTTGCGTGGGTTCGACCGGGATGCCCTGGCCGAATATGCCGCCGCGCGCGCCGGCGTTGATCGCGGTAATCACCGATGCGTTCAAGGGTTCGTCCTCGGCCACCACCAAATCCGCGAGCTCAATAAACGGAAACACGCGCGACAGAGACCTCAATGCCTCCAGCGGCGTGCGCGCTTCGTTGATGGCATCGTCACCGACTTCCACCAGTAAATCGGCTTCGAACACCGGCCGCGCGGCATAACCGCCGAACACCGGAAAGCCGCTTTCCATGGTGAGCATGCGCGACAGCAGTACGCCACGCACCGGCGCGTTGGCGCCGAAACGTTTTTGAACGTCAGGATTCGTCAACGCCGCTTTGTAGCCGGCGATACGACCGCCGTATTGTTTATTCGCCTGTAGTTGCTCGACAAAACGGTCGCGCGAGCAAGCGGCATCCGCCGGACTCATCGCCGGTGAAAACCCGCGCAGCGTTTGTTTGTCGATCCAGCGCGCCGCCATGTTTGCGGCAGCCTGCGCACTCAGACATTGCGCGGCGGCGCAAAAGGGCAAAACGCTCAACAGCAGCGCCGCGAGCTGTGGAAACATTGCCTGCCGAGTTTTCATAAGGATGGGAATCGATAGGTACGACAGGCGTGATACGCGTGATAAGCGTAAAGGCCGGGGTAAAATGCGCCGTTTGCGAAAATGGTGTCGTCTGCCAGTCTGCGTCGCGCGTTGAGTGTCGAACCGCGCAGCCGAATCTGCGACCGCACCGCTTATCATTAAAATATTTATTAAAAACAACAACTTACAAAGTATATCATGATTCTCTACGCGCTCACTATTTTTACCAGCGCGTTCCTGCTGTTTCTGGTTCAACCCATCATGGCAAAGCAGATCCTGCCCTGGTTCGGCGGATCGGCTGCGGTGTGGACCGTGTGCATGGTGTTCTTCCAGTTCCTGCTGCTGTTTGGTTACGCCTATACGGATTTCACCACGCGCAAGATGAAGCCGCGCAATCAGTTAATTCTACATGCGGTGTTGCTGCTCATCAGTCTCGCGTCGCTGCCGATCCTGCCGGATGTGTCGTGGAAGCCCGCCGGCGATGAAGACCCAACGTGGCGCATCCTCGGTTTGCTCACCTTCACCATCGGGTTGCCGTATTTTTTGCTGTCCACCACCGGGCCGCTGGTGCAGGCGTGGTTTGCACGCGCGCATGCCTCGGGCACGGTGTACCGGCTGTTCGCGCTGTCGAACTTTGCCTCGCTGCTGGCGCTGATTTCGTATCCGTTCGCGGTGGAGCCGTGGATCACCACGCGCATACAGTCGTTCGGCTGGAGCGCGGGCTACGCGCTGTTCGTGGTGGTGTGCATCTGCGCCGGGGTCTACAGCCTGCGCGCGCACACCGAGGCACAGGCTAATCCTGTCACGCAAAAAAACGATGACGGCCCCGCGCCCACCTGGGCGCACTACGGCATGTGGCTGCTGCTCTCCGCGATGGGCTCGTTCATGCTGCTGGCGGTGACCAATCACATCACGCACGATGTGGCTTCGGTGCCGTTTTTGTGGTTGTTGCCGCTGACGATTTATCTCATCACCTTCATCCTGTGCTTCGAGGGACGCGGCTGGTACAAGCGCATGGTTTTCCTTGGCCCGCTGATCGTGGTGGTGGGCGCGCTGGCGTGGTTCATGCACGAAGAAGGCGGCATCATGGATTTCAAGGTCGCCGTGCCGCTGTTCAGCGCGGGCCTCTTCATCATGTGCATGTTTTTTCACGGCGAACTCGCGGCGATGAAGCCCGCGCCGCGTTATCTCACTACGTTCTTTCTGATGGTGTCGCTGGGCGGTGCGCTCGGCGGCGTGGTGGTCGGATTCATCGCGCCCAAATTTTTCAACACCTATTACGAATTCGGCATCGGCCTCGTGATCACGCTGTTACTGGCCGCCTATCTGACGATGGACGTTACGAACGGCATGCAACGCGTTATCCCGGTTGTGATTCTGGCGGCAGTCGGATTCACCGGCTTTCACGTGTATCACTACATCGACACGCTGTCGAACGACGCGCGCCTGATGTCGCGCAATTTCTACGGTACGCTGCGCGTCAAGGACTCCGGCCCGGAAACCAGCGAGACCGCGATGCGCCGCCTGATGCACGGCGTGATCATGCACGGCGAACAATATCTCAATCCGAAAAAGAGCCAGCGCCTCACCACCTCTTACACCGAATCGAGCGGCGTCGGCATGGCGGTCAAGTATTTTTACGAGACTAATGCGGAAAGCCCGACACGCGTGGGCGTGGTGGGCCTGGGCACCGGCACCCTGGCCGGGTATGCGCGCAAGGGCGATATCACGCGCTTTTATGAAATCAACCCGCAGGTGATCGAAATCGCGCGCCGTGATTTCACCTTCATTTCCGGCAGCAAGGGCCAGGTGGATACCGTGCTCGGCGACGCGCGCCTTACCATGGAACGCGAAGCGCCGCAGCTATACGACGTGCTGGCGATTGATGCGTTTTCCAGCGACGCGATTCCGGTGCATCTGATTACGCGCGAGGCGATGGCGATTTATTTGAAGCATATCAAGCCCGACACCGGCGTGATCGCATTTCACGTCACCAACCGGTTTTTGAAACTGGCGCCGGTGGTGAAACAAATCGCCGATACCTATGGCCTGCACACGGCGCTGATCACCGACGACGAAACCGATGGCGACGCCTCGCGCACGGATTGGGTGCTGGTGACGCGCAACAAGAAACTTCTCGCGCATGAATCGATCAAAGAAGAAACCTCCGACATCAAAGAGATTCCGGGATTGCGTTTATGGACCGATGACTTTAATAATCTGGTGCAGATACTGAAGTAGGATCAGATCATTTAGCGTCGCGTCATTCTGGTGCAAGCCGGAATGACGTGGCGGGAATTCATGGAATTAATTCTTATGGGACACACCGTCATGAGAGTACACCGTCGCCTTGGCGCACTTTTACTCGCCGCTGGTTTGTGCGCAACCGCCCCCGCCCAACCCCTGCCCTCCACCGACGCGCGCGGCCTGCCCACCCTCGCGCCACTGGTCAACGACGTTACGCCCGCGGTCGTCAACATCTCCGTCGTCACGCGCTCG
>CAMDDY010000378.1 GCA_945893125.1 Bordetella parapertussis | reverse complement strand
CGGGCTGTATGGCAACTTCGGCCAAACCAACTACGCCGCCGCCAAGTTTGGCGTGATCGGCATGGCCAAGACCTGGGCGCGTGAACTGGGGCGCAAGGGCATACGCTCCAACGCGGTGTGTCCGGGCTTTATTTCCACCAGCATCCTCGCGACCATTCCCGAAAAAGTTATCAACGCACTGGAAGAAAAAGTGCCGATGGGGCGCCTGGGCAAGCCGGAAGACGTCGCCAATACCTTTGCGTTTCTGGCGTCGGACGAAGCATGCTACATCAACGGCGCGGTGATCGAGGTCAGCGGCGGGCTGGTGATTTAGTTCGCGAGCAGCGAACGGATTTTTTCAAAGTCTGGCGCGTATAACACGCCGCGCTCGGTGACGAGCGCGGTGACCAATTCAGCCGGCGTCACATCGAACACCGGATTTCTCGCGGTGACGCCGGCTGGCGCCCATTGTATTTCGCCGTACCCCGTGACTTCTGACGCGGCGCGCTCTTCAATCGGAATGGCATCGCCCGACGCAGTGTTGGCGTCGATGGTCGAGAGCGGCACCGCCACGTAAAACGGTATGCCGTGCCGCCGTGCCAATACGGCCACGCTGTAAGTGCCGATCTTGTTCGCCACGTCGCCGTTGGCGGCCACGCGATCCGCGCCGACAATCACTGCTTCGATGGTTCCCTGCCGCATCAGCAGCCCGGCGGCGTTGTCGGCAATCAGCGTGACGGGAATATTGTCCTGCATCAGTTCCCACGCGGTGAGGCGCGCGCCCTGCAGGAAGGGCCGCGTCTCATCGGCGTAGACGTGGATACGCTTGCCCGTTTCAACGGCGGAGCGAATCACGCCCAGCGCCGTGCCATGACCGGCGGTGGCGAGCGCGCCGGCGTTGCAGTGCGTGAGCACGCGCATGCCGTCGCGCAGCAGGGTTGCGCCGTGTGCGCCCATGGCGCGATTCAGGCGCACGTCTTCCGCGGTGATGGCGTGGGCCTCGGCCAATAGCGCATCGGCGATTTGTGCCACGGGCAATGCGCGCACGGTGTCGAGCCGCGCGCGCATGCGATCCAGTGCCCAAAATAGATTCACGGCAGTAGGCCGGCTGGCGGCGAGCAGCGCGGCGCCTTGCGCCAGTCCTGCCAGGAAAACATCGAGCGGCTGATCGCGCAAGCGCAATGCTTCCAGCGCCACGCCATACGCGGCGGCGCAACCGATGGCCGGCGCCCCGCGCACCACCATGATCTTGATGCCTGCCGCGACGGCGGCGGCTGAGTCGTAGCGCAGGTAGTCCACCTGTGAAGGCAGTGCGCGCTGATCGAGCATTTCAAGTGCATCGACATGCCAACGTAAAGTATTGTTTTTATTCATTTATTTTTAATGACCCTCAGCGCTAAATTTTGCCACAAACCCGCCGTATTCAAATTCCGCCAGCGCGATTGCCGCTGGCGGTGCGCAGCGATAACGGCCATGCGCGCCGGCGCGGGTAATGATGGCGATATCGTGCGCGAACATTTCAGCGGCGATACGCGCGTCGCGTGCGGTGGCGCCGAACGCGCACACGCCGAAGTCCGTGTCGAGCACGATGCGCGGCGCGGCGTCCATCAGGGCGCTGGCCTGCTTGCCCAGATGCGTGTCGAGATACTGGCGATACTGCGCTGCATAGTCATGCACGGTGGACACATCGCGTCCGATCATCGGCACGCGTTTGGTGTACACCGCGTGCTGCGGCGTGGCCGGGCCTTGCCGCGTGATTTCGGCAAGATCGGCGCGGCGCGCGAACGCCAAACACCGCGCGCTGCCGTCGATGTGCAGCGCGAGCGGCACGCAGGCCGCGGCGCTGATTGCAGCATGCAGGTTTTCCAGCCATTTTGGGTCTGTCGCGACTGGCGATGGCGCCGCCTCGGGGACGTGCCATGCGCCACGTGCCTGCAGGTAGTGCTCGGCGCGGGTTACCAGTTCAATCATGTTTTCATACGCGGCGCGCACACTGTCGCCAAACGCCACCACGCCATGAAAGGCAAGTATCAGGCCGATGGTGTTGTTGGTGCGCCGCGCGTGAAACACCTGCATGCAGGTACGCGCGAGGGCGTGGCCGGAGTGATGATACGGCACCAGCGGCGCGCGGTCGCCGTAGACTTCGGCGTGTGCCGTTTCAATGTTTTCGACATTCATGGCCGCCAGTACGGCGTCGGCATGCGTATGCTCCACGCAGCGAAACGGCACTCCCGCATGCAGCAGGGTCTCGATGGAGGGGCGCGGCGCGGGGCGGTGCGCGAGGCAGGCATCGAGTTCACGCATCATTCGCGCATTGTCGAGATTGGGCTGCGCCAACAGCGTGGATACGTCATCGAGTTGCAGCGGCGTAAATGCGTGTTCATCCACCGTGGCGAGATCGCTGCCGGTGCCCTTCACGTACAGAATCGTCTTGCCTTGCTCGTCGAGTTTGATCGAGGTGTTGCCGCCGCCGTACAGCACCAGAGACGGATCACCGCCGAGCAGGCGCGAGCTGTAGGCGCGCAGGGCGAGTTCATTGTTGCAGCGCGCGGCATCCGCGTTGTTCCACAGGCTTTGCATGGGCTGATTATAATCGGCCCATGAACAATACGAAGGTGTTTACCGTGCGTCGCGCGGATTGGTTGTCCGATCGCGTATCGCTGGCCGCGATCCGCCATGAGGTGTTCGTGGTGGAGCAGCGCGTGCCGGAAGCGGAAGAATGGGACGGCCTGGACGCCGTGAGCCGGCATGTCGCGGCACTTGCCGGCGACGTCGGCATCGGCACGGGCCGGTTGCTGCCGGATGGGCGGATAGGCCGCATGGCCGTGCTGAAAACCTGGCGCGGACGCGGCGTCGGCAGCGCGTTATTGTCTGCCTTGATACAGATGGCGCGCGACGACGGACACCGCGAAACCATTTTGCACGCGCAGACGCATGCGCGGGCGTTTTATGCCCGGCATGGTTACACGCCGGTGGGCGGCGAGTTCATGGAAGCCGGCATCCCGCACGTCGAAATGCGCTTGCAGCTTAAGCCGTAAGCTCAAATTGTTGGGACACTACGCCGAGGAATTTGCCGCGCGGGCCAAAGCTGCGTTCGTTATAAGACACACTGCCGTCACGCTGGACGATGACGACGGTGCTGGCGCGCGTGCCGTAGCGATCATCCACGGCGATGAATTTCGGCCCCAGCGCTTTTTCCCGTTGCAGGCCGACGCCGGTGTCTGGCAGTTCATGATCCATGGCTACACCACGGTCGCTTAACAGGGCGAATAGTTTTTCCGGCAGCAGACCGGCATCACCGTGCAGCAGTGCCGCAAGCTCACGCTTGCCGCTGGTCACCTTGGGCCACGGAGTATCGAGCAAATGGTTGCTCAGGCCATGCACGCCTGCGGCAACCGGCTCCACGCCGTTGCCGTAATTGGATAGAAACCACAGCGCGTTCAAATCACCCGCCAGCACGCCGAAGCCCGCGTATTCGGCCTTGCGCGCGGCCACGCTGTCGAGGTACGGGCGCGCGGCTTGCGTGCCGGTGAGAAAACCGCCGACGAGTTCACCGCGCGAACGCGGCGCGACACCTTTGGGAAAACCATCGCGGTAATTGGTGACGGCGGCAAAGCGCCCCTCGCGCGTCAGTCCCATCCACGAGCCGCCCATTTCGAGATCGCGCCCGCCGTGGACGCGCGGATGATCCCGCCAAAAGCCCGCCGGCACCGCCGGGCGCGTGTAGGCTTCGTCGCGATTGGCGGCAATCACCAGCGGAAAATCCGCATGCGCCTGAAACGCAAACAGGATCAGACACATGGTTTATTTGACGGCGTAGGGCAGCGCGACGATCTTAAGCGCGGGGCCGTCCACGGTTTTCCAATGTACGTGCGCGCCGTCGATGCTGCTGGTTTGCACCACCGCGAGCACCTCGTGATGGTGTTCAGACGAGGCGACGGCACTGACGATCACGCCGCTCGCCTGATCGCCAAAAGCGGCGGTATACAGCTTGTCGCCCGCGCGTGGAACATCTGAAGCATCTGCCACATCCGGTGACGAAATTTGCGCGCGCACCATGCGCTGCTTGGGTTTGCCGAGGTAATGCGTGCGCGCGACTATTTCCTGGCCGGGATAACAACCTTTGTCGAAACTGACCGCGCCGATGAAATCGAAGTTGACCATTTGCGGCACGAACTGCTCCTGTGTGGCGGCGACCACAATGGGTATGCCCGCTTCAATGTCGAGCATGGACCATAGCGATTCGGGCGCGGCTGCGATGGATTGCGTCAGCGCGGCTTCCATGGTTGCGGCCAGGGCGGCCGGCGCAATGATGAGGTAACGGTTCAGCGGCAGTTTCACCAAGGTTATTCCGTTACTGTGAATTACGTCGTGATCCGCCGCGGGCACGACGCCTCGCGCCGCGATCCACGCGGTCGCATCCGTGCCGGTCACGCCAAAAAAAACCTGCTCGGCACTGATGTCGGTCGCTTTCACCTTGGCACGCAGGATATACATAGACAGCCGCTTGCGTATCGGCTCGCACAATTCGCGCGGCAGCATCATCACGACTGCGCCGTCGCGCTGCCCTGGTTGCCATAGCAGCAGGCAGGCGAGCAGCCGTCCCTTGGCGGTGCAGTAGCCGGAATACTGGCTGCGGGCGGCGCTCAGCGCCTGCACGTCGTTGGTGAGTTGGCCTTGCAGAAACGCGCGCGCGTCCGGCCCGTCGAATTGCAACAGGCCCGAGGCGGTTATCCTGCACCAGCGTAGATCGATGGTCACGGTCAGATTGCGCGCAAAAAGAAGAGAGGCAATAGAAGGAGAAAAACAGCGCGCATTTTAACCGAGCGCGGCAGCAGCTAAGACGAACATAAAATAATGTTTAAAAACAAATAGTTACGTTTATGCGCAGACGGCGCTGCGACGGGCGCGGCACTACAGCTTCGGCGGCAGACGCTCGACCGTGCTTTCGTGTTCGATGATCCGGTAATCGCCCTCAACCACATTTGCGTCGGCGGTCACGGCGGCGGCCGCCTGCATTTTTTTAAGCCGGCGCAGTGTCCACCAAACACGCGCGCCGAATATCAGCGCGACCACCGCGCCCACGGCAAGCGCGATGGTGAGAAAGAAAAATCCCACGATCACCAGCGTGAGGGTGATCACGCCGACGAGTATGCGGGAGATCAGGTTGTTAGCGGGTTGTATCTTCATGCGGGTATTCGACC
>CAMDDY010000377.1 GCA_945893125.1 Bordetella parapertussis | reverse complement strand
GGGTTACGCCGTGGCGGCCGGCTATCCGGACAAGCCGGTGCGCATGGTGGTGCCGTTTCCACCCGGCGGCGCCACGGACATTGTGGCGCGCATCGTGGCGCAGAAATTGAGCGACGTGTGGGCGAAGCAGGTGGTGATCGACAACCGCGCCTGCCCCACCCTCGCGGCATCCGACGCGATGCAAATCACGCGCCCGTATCGCCGCGCAACCATATCAGGCAATAACTTGTGCATACACAGCATCGGCCCGTACAAACACACATCGATCATCCGCTTCCAGTCCGCCGACGTGGATTCCAGAAACAGTTTGTCATCCAGTATCGCCGCGCTGCTGACAAAAATATCCACCGCGCCCAGTTGCGCCTTGACCTGCGCAATCATGCCATTGACGGCGTCTTCGGAAGTAATGTCCGCGCGCACGCCGATCACTTGCGCCTGGGTCTCCGCCGTCAGTTTTCGCGCCGAGGCTTCCACCAACTCACCATTGATATCCACCAACGCGAGCTTCGCACCACCCTCGGCCAGCAGCCGCGCCGTGGCGTAGCCGATGCCGCGCGCACCGCCGGTAATCAACGCGGTCTTGCCGTCAAAACGCACATCCATGTTGTAACTCTCTCGGTTAACTAATCTACGCAACGCGCCGTGCTTGCTTGTCTACTGTTTGCAAGCCCGGCGTGCGGGATGCGCGCACCAGCACCGCCCCTTCAAACAGACGCCGCTGCGTGCGGTAAACCGCGCCTTTTTCGGCGTGCCATTTACCGTCTACCAGGCCGACCGTGGCAGCCACTGTCAGCACGCCCGACGGCATCGCAATACGCAAATCACCTTCCGGATCCGGCGTTTCGCGCGTGACGTCATGCACCACGCTACCCTTGATACGCGCCGCAATGGCCAGGCACACCGTGCAGGTCAATGGCAACGCGCGATGCACCTGTCCATTCGACAACATGCGTCCGGTCACATCGGACTGACCGGCTTGGATGGGATCCCCCGACAGCGATGGCGTATCCTGCGGCGCGGAAACGATACCGATAAACGGCACGCTGGGTTTGCGGGCGGCTTCTTCGAGATTCTTGCTGATGCCCATGGCAACGGATGCCGCCAGGCGAATCGCGCCGAGTTTTTTCATCACCTCGATATTTTGTTCCAGCGCTTCCGGCATCTCCGCGCCCGTGAGTCCCACGTCAGCCGCTTTGACGAACACACACGCGTTGGCGGCATCGACCATCGAGCACGCAATACGGCCCACGCCCGGCACATCCAGCGTGGTTACGACTTCGCCGGTAGGCAACAGCTTGCCGGTGGTCGCCCCCCCCGGCGCGCAAAACTCAAGCCGCACGGGCGCACCGGTTCCCGATACACCGGGGATGGCCAAGTCGCCATCGACCACCGCCACGCCGTCTTCCACCGGAAACCGTGCATGCACGATCTTGCCGGTATTGGTGCTGTGGATACGCACCAGAGCTTCATTGCCCGCGACTTTCACCAGGCCTTCGTCCACCGCAAACGGACCGATCGCCGATGACATGTTGCCGCACATGGTGGTGTAATCCACCTTCGCGTCCTTGATCAGAATTTGCGCAAAGGTATAGTCCACATCGGCATCGGCGCGTTTCGATTTTCCAACCACGCACACTTTGGAAAGCGACGACAGGCCGCCGCCCATGCCGTCGAGTTGACGGCCATAGGGATCGGGGCTGCCTATCGCCGCCATGAAAATTTCATCCCATACCGCCCGGTCGGATGGCAGATGCTGCTGATTGAATACGATGGCGTTGCTGGTGCCGCCGCGGATAAACGCTGCTGCAATCTTGGTTTGTTTCATTACGATTCATCCTCGATATACAGAATGAAAAAATTGTAGTGCTTTGAGTAATCATACCCTCATGTAGCACTTGCCGATGCGGTTCTGATGAACGGAACCAGGTTCAATAGTTGACGAACAGGCGCTTTTTTACGTAGAGTCCGGTCTATCAGTAGACGCTGATTTCTCGGCGCACCCCTCTTTTCCGGAACAGTGACATTCCCCCATGAGCAGTCAAGAATATGACGTGATCGTCGTCGGCGGCGGCAATGCCGCCTTGTCTTCCGCGCTGTCGGCCGCCGAAAACGGCGCGCGGGTCGCGGTGCTGGAACGCGCGCCGGAAGAAGAACGCGGCGGCAACAGCGCGTATACCGCTGGTACCATGCGCGCGGTGTACTCCGGGCTTGATGACATCAAAAAATTCGTTCCCGATCTGAGCGACGCGGAAATCGCGGAAACCGATTTTTCGAGTTACTCCACGGATCAATTCTTCGATGACATGGCGCGGGTGACGCGCTACCGCACTAATCCGGACCTCTGCGAAATTCTGGTCACCCAAAGCAACGCGGCCCTGCACTGGCTGCGCGGCAAAGGCATGCGCTTTATTCCGGTCTACGCCGCGCAGTCGTTCAAGGTCGATGGCAAACGCAAGTTCTGGGGCGGAGTGACAGTGGGTGCGGTGGGTGCGGGCATCGGACTGGTTGATTCACTGTATGCCGCGGCAAAGCGCGCGAACATCGACGTGTTTTATGACGCCGAAGCGCGTCAGTTGATACAAACCGACCGCGTGGTGCGCGGCGTGCAGGTCGATATCGGCGGCAAGACGACGAATCTGGCAGCGGGCGCGGTGGTAATGGCCTGCGGCGGATTTCAGGCCAACGCCGAATGGCGCACGCGTTATCTCGGCGCCGGTTGGGATCTCGCCAAGGTGCGCGGCACACGCTACAACACCGGCAGCGGCATCCGCATGGCGCTGGACGCGGGGGCCCAGCCGTACGGCAACTGGTCGGGCTGTCATGCCACCGAATGGGATATGAACGCGCCGGATTTCGGCGACCGCACCATCGGCGACCGTTTTCAAAAGCACAGTTATCAGTTCAGCGTAATGGTCAACAACGACGGCGTACGCTTTGTCGACGAGGGCGCGGATTTCCGCACCTACACCTACGCCAAGTACGGGCGCGTGATCCTCGAACAGCCCGGACAGGTGGCGTGGCAGATTTTTGATTCCAAGGTTTTCCATTTACAGCGCGACGAGTATCACATCAAGCGCGTGACCAAGGTGCGCGCGAATACCCTGGAAGAACTGGTCGCCAAAATGGAAGGCGTTAATGCCCAACAGTTTTTGCAGACGATACGCGACTACAACGCCGCGGTAAAAAAAGACGTGCTGTTTAACCCGAACGTGCTCGATGGACGCGGCACGACCGGGCTTACGGTGCCCAAAACCAACTGGGCCAATACCATCGAAGAAGGGCCGTTCGAGGCGTACGGTGTGACGTGCGGCATCACCTTTACCTTCGGCGGCGTTAAAATCAACCCCGAAGCGCAGGTGCTGGACATGGCTGACCGCCCGCTCGCCGGGCTTTATGCCGCGGGTGAAATGGCGGCCGGCGTGTTCTACTTCAATTACCCCGGCAGCAGCGGCCTGACCAATGGCACGGTGTTCGGGCGTATTGCCGGGCGCAACGCGGCGAGCTTCGCCAAAAAGTAACTCGACGTATAACACTGTAACTATTTGTTTTTATTACGTTTTTTAATAAGGAACTCAGCATGTCAAACGCAGCTACCGCCGACGGCCACCAGACCCAGCAGGCCGACAATCAATACACCCGCGCGATCGCGCAATTCGTATCAGGCCTGAACTACGACAAAATTCCGCCCGAGGTGCGTCAACGCATCAAGCTGCTGATCCTCGATTCGCTGGGCTGCGGCATGTATGGCGCGCTCAAAGAGCACAGCCAGATCGCCACCAAAGGCATCACGCTGATGGACAACAGCAAGAACTGCGGCGTGTGGGGCACGGACATTCGCGTTTCCGCGCCCAATGCGGCCTTGCTCAACGGCACCTTTGTGCAAGGCTTTGAGCTCGACGATATCCATCGCAAAGGTGCGATGCATGTGGGCTCGACCACACTGTCCGCGATTGTTGCGCTATCCGAAATCAAATCGGGCATGAGCGGCAAGGATTTTCTCACCGCCGCCGTCGCCGGTTACGAAGTCGGGCCGCGCGTGGGCATGACCATGGGCCCCTTTCACCTCGGCCAGGGCTGGCACTCTGGCGCCACGGTTGGCGCGTTCGCGGGCGCCGCATCGTCGGCTTCCGCGCTGAAACTTAACGTGGAGCAAACCATCGACGCGCTGGGCATCGCGGGCACCTTCGCGGGCGGCATCATGGCGGTGCAATACGGCTCAATGGTCAAACGCATGAACCATGGCCGTTCCGCGCAAAACGGACTCACCGCCGGCATGCTCGCGAGCGTGGGTTACACCGGCATCAAGAACGTGTTCGAAAGCGAATATGGCGGCTTCTGCACCACCTTCTCGCGTCAGCGCGAATGGATCAAGTGGGAAGAGCTGACCAAGGGCCTCGGCACGAATTGGGAAACCATGATGGATTCGCTCAAGTTCTATTCGGCGGCGGCGAGCAACCACACCACACTGGACGCCATCCGCATCATGCGCGAGAAAAAACCGTTCACCGCCGATGATGTCGAAAAAATCGTCGTGCATGGTTCGCAAGTGACGAAAGATCACGTGTTCTGGAAATACGAACCCTCGGGCTCGACCAATATGCAGTTCTGTATGCCTTACATCGTGGCGACGCTGCTGCTGGAAGGCGATTTCTTCGTTGATCAATGCGTTGACGAGAAAATGGCCGACCCGGATCGCATCCGGCACTCACGCAAGGTTGAGTTTATCGCCGAGCCGGAAATCACCAAAATGGGCTTGCGTTACTATGTGCGCGTGGAGATTTTCTTGAAGGACGGCACGCGCATGGAAGAAACCGTCGAAGCGCAGCGCGGCAGCGAAACCAAATTCGCCACCGAAGCACAGGTCGTCGAGAAATTCGAGAAACTGGTCAAGCATGTATTCCCGATGAGCCAGGTGGAACAGATTCGCGACACCATCCTCGGACTGGAGAAACTCGACGACGCCGTGAAGCTCGCCAAGCTGATGGTCAAGGCCGGTTAATCTCCGCTGAAGCAGTAACATGTTATCGTTCCGACACGCGGCGGCAATGGCGTCCATTGCCGCCGCGGCTGGCTTCTGCCTCGGTCTGCCGTCAATCGCAGGGGCGCAAGCGTACCCCGCGAAACCCATACGCGTACTCGTCGGCTTCGCGCCGGGCGGCAGCACCGACACCGCCTCGCGGCTGATTGCGC
>CAMDDY010000376.1 GCA_945893125.1 Bordetella parapertussis | reverse complement strand
TGATTTCGCGGCCGTCAAAGCGGCGGAACACAAAACTCGCCGCCGCGCCGAAGGATCCCTCGCCCACGCTCACACGCGGCGCATTGCCCAAAGCGAGGTCGATCAACACGTCATACGGATCGTAACCATCGACACGGCGATACAGATTGACGATCTGCGAGGCCATGCGCGGATTGATTTCGATGACCTGGATGCGCCCCGTGTCCGGCTGATACATCAGCTCGAGGTTGAAGAAGCCGTGACCGTAATCGATGCCAGCGAACAATTTTTCCGCCAGCGCCTTCATGCGCGCTTGCACCTCGGCGGGCAGGCGTGATGGGTACTCAAAGCGCGCAAAGGCTTGGGTGCCGGGGTACATCACTTCATCGACGATGCCGAGGATGGTCATCTTGCCGTGGTGCATGAAACCGTCGAGATTGACCTGCACGCCGCTCATGATTTCTTCGGCAATCAGGTGATGCGCGTCGATGGTGAATGGCGTGTAGCGCGCCATCAGATCGTTAAACGGTTTGACCAGCTTGCGGATGATCAGCGTTTCCAGCGGATTAAAGCGCAGGTGCGATTGCAGTTCCGCGAAACTGTCCACCCGGCGCGCCAGCACCGAATACGTTGCCTTCACCGGCTTGACATAGATCGGAAACGGCAGCCCCACCTCGGCGGCGGTCTTCATCTGGTAGGGAAACACCGCAAAGCGCGGCGTCGCCTCGGGCACGATTTTTTGTTGCAGGCAGCGCGCGTAATACTTGTGCTGCGCCGCAATCACCACCGCCGGATCCGTGCCCGGCAACCCCAGACGCTGCGCCACCACGGCGGCGATCAGTGCGCCGAATTGCTCACTGTTGCTGATCACGCCATCGATGCGGCCACGATATTTATTGACCAGCTTGTCAACGTAGCGCGCCGATTTAAAAGTCATCAGTCGCGCGTTTTGGGGAAATTTAAAGAGATCGAACCCTTCGTAGAAAAACGCGTAACGCTCGCGGTAGCGCGACTGCTCGAATTCGTCACGGTCCCAATCCTTGGGAAAAAGCACGAGGATGCGTTTCATTTTTGCGTCAAAATCCTGTTGCATAATCATCCGTTCAACACCTGCACTAGCGACTCCAGCGGGCGGTTCCTCGTGATTAGTCTTGTTTTCCGCCCGATCCTTACGGTAAACATTGTAACGCTTACGTTTATTCCTTTAAGCTACGTTTACGCGGCTTTCCCTTTGGACTGGAGAACCTATGGCTACCCCGACTCGCACGCATAACAGCGCCATCCTTAACGAAACCATTCAGCCTTCGATCTCCCACCTGATGGCGGCCCGTATCACCCGGCGCACGGCATTGCAAGGCATGGCGGCGGCCAGCGCTTACAGCTTGTTCGGCTGCGTCACACCCTCACCACAGGGCACCGGCTCGACGCTCACCTTTACCGAGTCGGGCCGATTCATGGACGAAACGCACCATGTCGCGCCCGGCTACAACGTGCGTACGCTGGTCCGCTGGGGCGACCCGCTGCACGCGGATGCACCTGAGTTCAATCCGCGGCAACAAACGGCGGAGGCGCAAGAAAAGCAGTTTGGCGCCAACAACGACTACATCGCCTTCATGCCATTGCCGCGCGGATCGAACAATTCCACGCGCGGATTTCTGTGCGTCAATAACGAATACACTTTGGCACAGCTTATGTGGCCCGGCTACAGCGCCGCGGACTATGCGAAGAATGTGACGCGCGAACAATGCGAGACCGAAATGGCGGCCACCGGCCACTCCATAGTCGAAGTCGAGAATCGCGGCGGCCAGTGGACGATGAATCGCGCAAGCCCTTACAACCGCCGCATTTCGGCGCGTAGTACCGCCATGCGCATAGCCGGCCCCGCCGCTGGGCATCCGCGCATGACCACAAGAGCGGATGTATCTGGCACGCGCGTCATCGGCACGCTCGCCAATTGCGCGGGCGGCACCACGCCGTGGGGCACAGTACTCTCCGGGGAAGAAAACTTTCAGAACTACTTCACCGGTGACGCCAACAAAGGACGTGAGGCCACGAACTGGGCACGCATGGGCGTGACTGGCCGCGTGCGCAATCTATGGGGCCAATTTTTCGACCGCTTCAATCTGAACCGCGAGCCCAACGAAGCCAATCGCTTCGGCTGGATCGTGGAAATTGATCCGTACGATCCGAAATCCACGCCGGTGAAACGCACCGCGCTGGGGCGCGCCAACTACGAATGCGCCAACACCACCATCAGCCACGATGGGCGCGTTGCCGCGTACATGGGCGACGACAAGCGCTTTGAGTACGTCTACAAGTTCGTGACGCGCGACACGTACCGTCCTGATAATCCCGCAGCCAATCGCGATTTGCTCGACAACGGCACGCTCTACGTGGCGCGCTTCGCCGCGAACAAAATGCAGTGGCTGCCGCTGGTGTTTGGGCAGGGGCCGCTGACCAAGGCCAATGGCTTCGAGAATCAAGGCGATGTGCTGATTGAAACGCGCCGCGCCGCCGATCTGCTGGGCGCCACGCCCATGGACAGGCCCGAGGATGTGGAGGTCAATCCGGCCACGGGCCGCGTCTACGTCGTCTGCACGTTTAACGAGAACCGCAAGCCCGATCAGATCGATGCCGCCAACCCGCGCGGCCCCAACAAGCATGGCCACATCATCGAGATCATTCCGCCGATGGTGAACGGCAAGCCCGATCACGGCGCCACCGAATGCGCGTGGGAATTTTTTATTATCGGCGGCGACCCAAAGAACCCGGAACATGGCGCGCGCTATCTCGGCCCTGTATCCGCCACCGGCTGGATCGCCGCGCCCGACAATCTGGCGTTCGATCCCAAGGGCCGCATCTGGATCGCCACCGACGGGCAGGACGACTGGGCGGGTTTTGCCGATAGCCTGTATGCCGCCGAGACCAGCGGCCCGCAGCGCGGCGTGACACGCAATTTTTTCAGTTGTCCGCGCGGCGGGGAAGTCACCGGCCCGGCCTTCACTCCCGATGGCAAAACACTGTTTCTCTCCGTGCAACATCCGGGCGACGAAAAAGGTTCTACCTTCGACAAACCCTCAACCCGCTGGCCGGATTTCAGGCCCGACACGCCGCCGCGACCTGCGGTGGTGGCAATCACCAAGGCGGATGGGGGAGAGATCGGTAGTTAGGCAAGATTGCGCTTATGCGACAACTGGACGGTGATATGAAACTCGTTTCGTGCATGACAGCGGCCCTGGTCGCTGTAGTAGCGCCGCCAGGGAGCGTGCAGGCGCAAAACTATCCGGTCAAAACCGTGCGCATCGTCGTGCCCGTGGCGCCGGGCGGCGGCACCGATCCGCAGGCGCGGCTGTTAAGCCGAAAATTTCAGGAAAGCATGGGGCAATCGTTCGTGGTCGAAAACCGCACCGGCGCCGCCAGCATGATCGGCACCGAATACGTGGTGAAAGCGCCGCCCGATGGTTACACGCTGCTGTGCGGGGCATCCACGCTCGCGGGCGCGTATACGCTGAGCAAGAATCTCTCGTTTGATCTGCTCAAGGATCTCGCGCCGGTCGGGCAAATTTCCTCGGCGGCGCAATTTCTGGTGGTGCATGCCAGCGTGCCCGTCACCTCGGTACAGACGTTTATCGCGCTGGCAAAAAAACAGGCCGGCAAAATGAATGCCGCGTCGGGCGGCAACGGCAGCGCCAATCACCTGGTGCTGGAAATGTTCAAGCAAAGCGCCGGCATACAGGCGACGCATGTTCCCTACAAAGGCTCCGGCCCCGCGACCATTGCGCTGATGAGCGGCGAAGTGGATTTCAGTTTTGCCGGGGCGCTCACCTCGTTGCCGCACATCCGCACCGGCAAGATCAAGGCGCTGGCGGTAACCACGGCAAAGCCGTCGCCGCTGGTTCCCCACGCAATACCGATGGCGTCGCTTTATCCCGGCTTCGAGTCAACCAACTGGTATGCGGTGTTCGCGCCCGCGGCAACACCCGCGGCCATCATCCATAAAATCAGCACGGAAATCGCCAACGCCATCAGAGCCCCCGAAGTGCGGGACTTCATGGCGAAAGAAGGCGCCGATCCGGTGGGCAGCACGCCGCAGGAATTCGCGGCTTTCTTCAAAGGCGAAGTAGATCGCTACGCGAGAGTGATACGGGCGGCGAATATTCGCGTTGAGTGAGTAGCGGCAAGGCGCGTTGGGTTGTGATGGTTCACCCATCCTACGCAGCGTCCGTAGGATGGGTGAAACCCATCGCCGCAATTCGCGGCACTCACACACTCACGACAAACTACTTCGTTACAACAATCTCGCCCTTCATCCCCGGATGCAGCCCGCAGATGTAGCCGTAGGTGCCTTCGTCGTTAAATTGCAGCGCGGTGCTTTGCCCTTTAAGCACCACCGGCGTGCGCAGCGTGCTTGCGCCCTGCACTGTTACTTGATGCGGTGAATCGTCGATGTTGGTCCAGGTGATTGTCTGCCCGGCTTTGACAGACACTTTTTCCGGGCCGAATAAAAATTCCGCGATGGCCACCGATCCCGGGCCTGATGGCCGCTGCGCCACACCGCCCGCCGTGCCTGCCAGGCCCGCGAGTGAAATCACGAAATCCTGTTTCGCGTGCGGCAGATGGCACTCGAAGCATGCCTTGGTATTGGCGTTGGCCTTTTCGTTGGGCTTGCCATCCGGAAAGTAGGCGGCGTACTGCCAGTCGCCGTTGCGCCACGCCGCCGGTACCGACGCGCCCCAGCCCGCGCGTTTTTCCATCACGGTCACGAGCATGGGCTTGCCCTTGATGAAATTGCCCTTGGCGTCGCGCGTGGGCTTGCCGTCGGCGCCTTCCTGCGCGGCGAAAACCGCGATCGCCAGCACCGCGCCGTTGGGTATCGGCTTGCCTTCGCGCACGGCTTTTACGATTTCAGGTTTGGCATACAACTCGCGGTATTGCTTCACGTCATGGCGATTGAGTTGCTGATACATCTCCCACTTCTCGAAGCCGGTTGGGAACGCGACATCCTTCGGTCCCACCGTGCCTTGTGCCATCAGCACGCCGGCGCCGATGGCCAGCGTTGCAGCAACAGCCACTGTAATCTTGGGCGGATTCAAGTCTGAAGTGCAACCGCGTTATGATGCGAGTGTAGCTTCTTCCAGAAGACTTCGTGGGGTGTTTTGAAGCCGAGGCATTTTCTGGGGCGATGGTTGAGGTAGTGCATGGCGGCAGAGATGTCTTTTTTGGTGATT
>CAMDDY010000375.1 GCA_945893125.1 Bordetella parapertussis | reverse complement strand
TGGCCGAGAAAAAGCACCTTGCTCGCCTCGCGTACGGCCTGCCGGAATTCTCCGCGGTCGGCGAGACCGTTGGAATTTTTACAGTACTGTTGCCAAGTCTCCTTGTGGCTATCAGCGTCATATAGAAGCTTGCCACTCGCCGCGAAACCCGCCGCAGTTTCCGCATCACGCAGCATTGCCTCCAAGCGTGATCCCGTATTAAGTCTTTGCTGCGACAACGCGGGCGTCACGGCAAATTGCGCGCCCACGATGGTTCCGATGAGTGCAGCAAACAGTAATGTTCGTCTTGAAATGAATAGGGCTATCATTGCGCTCTCATTTTACGATTAACGCGTGGCGATCCGATCTTGCATTTTGAGCAATTTAGCTGTTCATACGGTTAAATTGTGCTGGAGATTGAGTGCTGCCAGAAACATCTAATCATCCATGGAGTTTCCACTTTTGGCAATATTCTGGTTGCACGGTTCGATCAAAGATTCGGTTTGTTCTTAAGCCCCGCGGCATCCACCACCTTGCGCCAGGTATCAACTTCGGTGCGCAAGAACGCCGCGAATTGTCCGGGCGTCGAGGGCGCGGGCACCAGCGCGTTGTCGTTCAGCCGTTGCATCACTTGCGGCTCATTCAATACCTGTGTCAGTACCGCATGTAATTTGGCGGCAATGGGGCGCGGGATATTTCGCGGCGCGAGCACGCCATACCAGCCGGAGGCATCCACCGCATAGCCGCTCTCGGTAAGGGTCGCCAGTTCGGGCAGCAGGGCCGCGCGCTTGACGCCGCCCATCGCCAGTGCACGCAGCTTGCCGGATTTCACAAACGGCAGCGCCTGTGACAGGCCGACAAACATCAGGTCCACTTCGCCCGCCATCAATGCGGTCATTGCCGGCAATGCGCTTTTGTAAGTGACATGAACAATTTTCACGCCCGCTTGCAGATTCAGCAGCTCGGCGGACATATGGATGCCGGTGCCCACACCACCGGATGCGTAGTTGAGTTTTCCCGGTTGTGATTTGGCCAGCGCGATCAATTCTTTAATCGATTTTGCCGCCACGCCCGGATGCACCAGCAGCACATACGGCGAATGGGCCACCAGTGTGAGCGGGGTAAAGTCTTTTAGCGTGTCGTAGGGCTTGGCGCTGTTCAAAGCGGGCAGAATCACCAGCGGCCCGGAAAAACCAAACAGCAGCGTGTAGCCGTCCGAAGCGGCCTTGGCCACGATCTCGCAGGCAATGAGACCCGCGGCGCCGGAGCGGCTGTCGGCCACGATGGTCTGGCCCAGCAACTCGCCCATGCGCGGCGCGAGTATGCGCGCACCCAGATCGGTGAGGCCGCCCGGCGCGCCTGGTACGATCATGCGTATCGGTTTGTTGGGGTAGGGGGATTGCGCCGCCACGAACGGACTGAACGTAGCGCACGCAGCGCACGCACCCCACAGTAAGCCAGCCGAAACAAACTTCATACGATGATCGAATTAATCACCGGGCCGCACAAAGGTGGCCGTCGGGAACACCGCCTTGATCGCCGCCATCCCCACTTGTTCGTCCTCATGCGACATCACGCCCGATACGCCGATCGAGCCCATGCATTGCCCGTCCACGATAATCGGCAGCCCGCCGCGCACCGGCAATATCGGCATGCGCGACGATGAAATTTTTCCGCCGTTGACCCAGTCTTCCCAGATTTTGCTCGAGCGTTGGGTGAGCGCCGAGGTGCGCGCTTTCTGAATCGCGATTTCCGGATTGCCCGGACGCGCGCCATCCATGCGATGTAACGCTATCGGTATCGCGCTGTCGTCGAGTATGGCGATGACAATTTCCCAGTTATTTTTCTTCGCTTCTGCCTCACCGGCAGCAAGCATTTGTTTTGCGTCGTCGAGGGTGAGTGTGGCTTTGTAGCGCATGGAGGGTTCTCGCTTTGATGGGTTATATGTTGTAACTATTTGTTTTTAAATAATAATTTTACGCTCTATGGTGCGTGAAAACGATTGCTACGAGCGCGGCCGCAGCGAAGCGCCGCAATCAATGGTAACAATAGTGCCGCTGACATACGACGCGCGCGCCGAAGCGAGATAAGCCACCAGGTCGCCCACTTCTTCCGGACGGCCGGCACGTTTGAACGGCAACGCCGCCGCGACCTTGGCCTGAATTTCCGGCCAGCGCGACACATCGTTGAATTCCTTGATCGCTTGTTCCTTCATGCGCAGAATCTGACGCTCGGTTTCAATGCGCCCCGGATTCACGCCCACCGCGCGAACGCCGTGATCGACGCTTTCTCCGCCCAACGCGCGCGTAAACGCCATCAGCGCCGCATTGCCGCTGGTGCCCGCGATGTAGTTCGAGCGGTGATGCTCGCCGGCGACGCCGATCACGTTGATGATCACGCCGGATTGGCGTTCGCACATGCCTTTATAAATTTCGCGCGTCAGTGTGATGAAGCCGAACACTTTCAAATCCCAAGCGTGGCGCCATTTTTCGTCACTGACATCGAGCAAGCCGCCGGCGGGAATCGCGCCCGCGTTGTTCACCAGAATGTCCACGTCGCCGCAGGCCTTGCCGAGCGCGACGGCGTTTTCGGTTTTGCCGAGATCCATTGGATGAATCGCCACTTCGGTATTGTATTTCTTGGCGATAGCGTCGGCGGCAGCCTTGAGGTCCGGCTGGCTGCGCGACGCGATTTGTACGCGCGCACCTTCGGCGGCGAATACCTGGGCGCAGCCGAGCCCGATGCCTTTTGAGCCGCCGGTAATCAATACTTTCTTGCCGCGTAATTCCAGATCCATGATTGTCTCCCCGAGTTTATTGAACCGCGATGCGTTGTATTATCACTCAGGAGAGGAGAAAGCAGAATGGCTGCACGATGTGGATGGGGATCAATAGGGGCCGCCGCTATCTTCGTATGGATCGGTGCGCCGTTCGCCGCCGCGCAGCAGCCCGCCTATCCGACGAAGACCCTGCGCCTGATCGCTTCACAGGCGCCGGGCGGGGGCATCGACGCGGTGGCGCGCATCGTGTCGTCGCGGTTGAGTGATGCCGTGGGGCAAACCGTGATCGTGGACAATCGCGCGGGCGCTAACGGCAGTCTCGCCGGCGAACTCACCGCCAAATCGCCGCCGGACGGCTACACATTAATGCTCGGTGCGGTGGGCAACATGGGGATCAACGTCTATTTCATCAAGCACATGACGTACGATCCGCTGAACGATCTCGCGCCGGTGGCGTTGGCGGTGTCGGGCGGCAATGTGCTGGTGGTGCATCCGTCGGTGCCCGCCAAATCGTTGCAGGAGTTGATCGCGTTGGCGCGCGCGCGTCCGGGCGCGCTGGCTTATGGCTCGTCCGGCGTCGGAGGCGCGGGCCATCTTGCCGCCGCGCTGTTTCAGTCGATGACTCAAACCCGGCTGCTGCACGTGCCGTATAAAGGCGGCGGCCCGGCGATAGTTGATCTGATCGCCGGGCAGGTGCAGATTTCATTTGCGTCGATGCCGAGTGCGACCACCAGCATCCGCGCGGGCCGCTTGCGCGCGCTGGCTGTCAGCACCACGCGCCGCTCGCCGCTGTTTCCCAACTTGCCAACCCTATCGGAAGCCGGTGTGCCCAGCTATGAAGCGCATAGCTGGTACGGGTTTGCGGTGGCGGCGAAAACGGCGCCGGGCATCATCGCGCGACTGAACAAGGAAATCGTGCAAATCCTCAACCGGCCCGATGCAACCGAGGCAGTGAGCAAGCAGGGACTCGAGGTGTGGACCAGCACGCCCGAAGCCTTCGGCGCCTACGTCAAAACGGAATACGAAAAATGGGGGCGCATCATTCGGGAGATTGGGATTACGGCGAATTGAGCCGTGGGGTTGATCAAACGGCTACTCCGCCTTCAACCCCAGCCGCCGCACCACGCCGCCCCACATCTCGATGCCTTTTTTGATTTCGGCGAGAAACTGCGCCGGTGTTCCGCCCGCCGGTGACACGCCATCCACGGCGAGGCGGTCTTCCATGTCCTTCTCGCGCAAGGCGTTGTTCAGATCGGCATTGATGCGGCTCACGATAGGCTGCGCCAACCCCTTCGGCGCGATCAGGCCGTGCCACAACACCACGTCGTAATCCTTGAAACCCGATTCCAGCATCGCTGGAATTTCCGGCGCGGCGCGGATGCGTTGCGCGGTGCTCACGGCGATACTACGCAAGCGGCCACCCTTAACCTGTGGCAAGGTTGAAGCGATACTGCCCCACAGCATTTGCACATGGCCGGCCACCGTGTCGTTGAGCGCGGGCCCGGTACCTTTGTAGGGCACACCCAGCACGCGTATGCCCGCGCGTTCGAGGAACAACTCGGAGGCAAGATGCACACCGCTGCCCGTGCCGCTGGAGGCATAACTCAGTTGGCCCGGTCGCGCTTTCGCGAGTGCGATCAGTTCCTTCAGGTTTTTTACCGGCAGCGAAGGATGCACTGCCAGCAGAAACGGCCCTTGCGATAGTTGAATGACGGCGGTGATGTCGTTCACCGGATCGAAACTCAATTTGTAGATGCTGGGATTCACCGCGTAACTGCCAGCGGCGAGCATCAGCGTGTAGCCGTCGGCGGGCGATTTCGTGCCCAGCTCAATGCCGAGCGTGCCGCCCGCGCCGGGCCGGTTGTCCACCACCACTTGTTGGCCGATGGACGCCGAGAGTTTCTGCGCCGACACGCGCGCGATGATGTCACTGCCGCCGCCCGGCGGAAACGGCACGATGAGGCGTATGGATTTTGATGGGTAGCCTTGTCCCATGGTGGCCGGTATGCCGCAGGCGGCGGACAGCGCCAGCACCGCAATCAAAGCGTGTTTCATGAATGCTCCTTTGCGCAAACGGTCAGACGCGCGCGTATCGGCAGTAGAATTGACGATCTTACCTCCATCACCCCATTCAGCCATGATCAAACGCCCCCAAGGCCTATCCGGCACGCTTATCGTGCTGGAACACACCTCAAAAATTCTTAACGGCAACCCGCTCGGTGATCCGCATGTGCGCAAGCTGGGTGTGTGGTTGCCGCCGCAGTACGACGGCAGCGGCGTGCGGCGTTTTCCGGTATTTTATGATCTGGTGGGATTTACCGGCACCGGGCTGTCGCATACGAACTGGAAGCCCTTCGGCGATAACGTGCCGGAGCGCGCGGCACGCCTGATTCATGAAAAGAAAATGGGCCCGGCGATTATTGTTTTCCCGGATTGCTTCACGGCGCTGGGCGGCAATCAGTAT
>CAMDDY010000374.1 GCA_945893125.1 Bordetella parapertussis | reverse complement strand
TCAGTCCGGCGTTTTTGAATGGCACGTGGTAATAGCTGAACCCGGCCTCTTTGCGAAACAACTCGGTGGCGAAATGCAAAAACGCGCCT
Source organism: Bordetella parapertussis (assembly GCA_945893125.1). GTDB lineage: Bacteria > Pseudomonadota > Gammaproteobacteria > Burkholderiales > SG8-41 > UBA5216. The sequence continues at coordinate 5,135 of CAMDDY010000374.1, read as the reverse complement.
TCGCCGTTGGTGCCGAAGTTGAGCTTGCCCGGATTGGCCTTGCCGTATTGGATGAGTTCGCGCGCGGTTTTGAACGGCACATTGGGATGCACCGCCAGCGCGAGAAAGTTCGACGCCATCAGCGTGATCGGCGCGAAATCCTTTAACGAATCGTAGGCGATTTTTTTGTACGCCAGCGGCACGATCACCATGTTGCCGCCCTGTCCGCAGCCGATGGTGTAGCCGTCGGTGGGCGCTTGCGCGATGAATTGCAGGCCGATCTGGCCGACCGCGCCGGGGCGATTATCCAGCACAAAACCGTAGCCGGTTTTCTCGAAGAACTTGTGGCCGATCAGCCGCAGCAGGGTGTCGCAGGTGTCGCCCGGCGCGCCGGGTATGATGACGCGGATGGGTTTGGCGGGGTAGGCCTGTCCTGAGCCCGTCGAAGGGACCTGCGCGAAAGCGCTGCCGAAGCAGCCTAAAACAATACCTAAAAACAACAGATGACGAAATATGCCTGTAACCATCACAAACACCTCCGAACTGTATGGTTGCGCGCCGCTTACTGCGGCTTGAATCCAATGTCGCGCGCGACCTTGCCCCACATCTCGAAATCGCGGCGCAGGGTGTCGGTGAAAAACTCCGGCGTCTCGGTGTGAATTTCAAGACCGTATGCGGTCATCTTTTCACGCACGTCGGGCAGCTTCATGGCGACGTTGAATTCACGATTAAGCTGCGTGATGATATTCGCGGGCGTGCCGGCCGGCGCGATAAAACCGAACCAGCCGCCGGAGGCGTAGCCGGGCACGCTTTCCGCGATGGTCGGAAAATCAGGATAGTTCGGCGCGCGCGTGGCGCGTGCGATACCCAGCAAGCGCAAGCGGCGCGACACCACGTGCGGCTGTATGCCGATGAACGAACCCAACGACGCATCGAGCCTGCCGCCCATCAGATCGGTCACCACGTTCGGATAGGTTTTATACGGCACGTGCAGATAAGTAAACCCCGCCTTGGTGCGCAGCAGTTCGGTCGCAAAATGCAGAAACGCGCCCTCCCCCGTGGTGCCGAAAGAAAGTTTGGCCGGATTGGCTTTGGCGTAGGTGATCAGCTCCTTCATGTTCTTGAACGGCACGGTGGGATGCACCACCAGCGCCAGAAAGTTCGACGCCATCAGCGCGATCGGAGCGAAATCCTTGTGCGAGTCGTACTCCACTTTCTTGTAGGCGATGGGCACAATCACCATGTTGCCGCCCTGGCCGCAGCCGATGGTGTGGCCGTCGGGCGGCGCTTTCGCGATCATCTGCAGGCCGAGCTGACCGCCCGCGCCGGGACGATTGTCGATGGCAAACTGCTGGCCGAGTTTCTCACCCGCCCGGTAGCCGACCAGCCGTGACAGCACATCGCAGGAATCGCCCGGGCCACCCGGCACAATGACGCGAATCGCGCGATTGGGATAAGCCGGACCGGTGCCCGCCGAAGGGGTCTGCGCCGCAGCATCCGTGGCAAGGACCGCAACGATCAGCAGCATGGATGAAACACACTTCATGAAAAGCCCTCCCGGCAGATCGCTATTTTTTTCCCGGCTTTGCAGCGGCAGCAAACGACGCCAGCGCGGCTTTTTGCATTTCGAGTGTTTTAACGGTCATCTGGATAAAACCGATGTTCATGGTGAGCCAGGTTTCCACGCCCTTGAGTTCAGCGATTTTTTTCTCGATATCCTCGACGTTGGCAGTCGGCATGAACATGCCGGGAACCGGGAACGACATCGGGTTCCACATTTTCTGCATGAATTCCATGAAATCTTTGGGCAGTTCGGCTTCCGGCATGGCAGGCTCCCGCGCCGCCCACCCGTCACACCATCAACCGGCGGTAGCGCAAGGCCCTACTATATAGCGAAAAGTCGGCAAAGGCCGCGCGGGTAATACGGGTGGCGGTGAACTACGGGCGCGCTGCGGCGACGTTTACCGGCAGCGCCACCAGCGGCTCGGTGGCCTTGGGCGGTTGGGCGGCAGCGTCGGGCGTTGCGGGCTTGGGAGCGGCCGGACTGGGCGGCAGCGTCATCTGCACGCGCCCGCCGGGCGCCGGCTGCACCGCAGGCGAAGGTGTCGTCCCGGGTAGTTGCGAAGCTTGAGCGCCACGATCGGTGCGGGTTAAGCCGAGCATCGCATCCAGCCGGTCCTTCTCGTTCAGCACCTTATGTGTGTACGCTGCGTCGCGGTCCTGCAATGCACCGGCATAGGTTTGCAGCGCGGTGAACAGATTGCCGGCCGCTGCCTGCGTATATTCACGAATGATCTTTGCGCCCACGGCGATATTGGCGCGCGGCTCAAAGACCGCCTGTTCGCCGCCGAATTCGACGAATTTCTCAAGGTGGTAATGCGGAATTATCTGCATCAGGCCCTTGGCCCCGGCGACACTTTCGGCGATGGGGTTAAAGCTCGACTCGACGGCCATCACTGCCATCAGCAGGGTGGGATCGACATGGTACTGGCGCCCCACCAAGTGCGCGGTTTTCACCAGTTCAAGCACCACTTGCCGCGACACCAGGAACTTGCGTGCCATGTAATCCGCGATCATGGCGTGACGCCGATCCTCCGGAATAATACGTGTCGGAATAGCGGTCGCCTTGATCAGGCTGCTGTTGGCCGGCGTTTCGGCAACCGAGGCATCCGGCTGACCGGACGCACTGGTAAAAGCAAATGAATCAACGCGGGAATCCAGCGTAAAGGGCAGCGCCGCCACGGCCAACGCCATTACGACCGGTACGAAACTCAGATGCTGCACCCACTCGCCGGCGACGAAATGCCCGCGCACGTGCTCAATGATCGATTTTGCGTACATGCAAAACCTCCTTGGTCAGCCTGGCTCTTGGTGGCCGGTTAGTTTCCCCGCCGGAATTCGCGGTAGTCACTATCGTGATACCGCGACGCGAAGAAACATTACTCCCTTGTGGTAAGGTCCCTCAAAAACCACAACTTGTAGTGGTTATGCTGGAGGGTCGGAAAAAGTGGGGCAATTCTAGTGACGCCCTGGCGCCGCTGCAACCCCAAAATTGGGTTGATTTAACAACCGGCGGCATTCTGCCATAGATAATATTGCGGCGCAATATTATTTAACTAACTGTTTTTATTATTAATTATTAGTATAAATTATTTAAATTAAAAATTTAGCTGCTATGCAATATAGGCAAAATAATTTAGCTGACCGCGACAATGTTAGCGCACACTAATTTAATTAGTGTTAATAAACAATGGCTTATAAATTAGTCGTTGTTTGACAACGACTTAGCTCACACCCGGCGGATTGCGCGACTCCCATTCCGCCAATGCCTTTTCGTATCGGGCAACTGCCTCCCAATACAAATCATAGATGCAGGGCGTGCAGCCGCTGTCACAACAGCCGCTGTAGTCTGCCTCGTCAGGCGGCACGGGTTTCGACTCCGGCTGCGCGCCGGCTTGCGGGTCTGTCGCTACCGTCATGTCAGCGCGCGCTCGCGGGGTGATCGGGGAAACGCCGGCGGAATTCGGCGAGCAGATCGTCGGCGTCTGTCTGGCGGCTGTCGCGCTTAAATTCAGCCAAACGCTCCAGCCACTTTTCCGGCGCTTGATCTTCGAGCCCGCGCCACACCGGGGCGCGTTGCTGTGCCAGACGCACTGCCGGCTTGGCCGCAGGTTTGGCCGCTGGTGGGGGTGGCGCAACCGGCGCAGCCGCAATGGCAGGCGCGGCCTTCGCGCTCGCGGTTGCATTGTCCGCTTCACCGCGCCCGGCGGCGTCATCGCGGCTGACCGGCGATTGCGCCGGAAATGCCTCCGGCGCAGGCGCGGGCTTGGCTTCTCTGACAGCCGGCGGCGCACTCGCGGGAGCGCTGGCCGATCCGCCCACGGGCACGCCGTCAAACCCGCGAACCCCCAGTGAACCCGCGCCGGCACGGGTGCGTTCCGGCGCCGGCCGCCCAACCTCCGCCTCGCGCCGCATCTCCAGCGGCGCACGCTCCACCACCGGTGGTGCTGCCGTACCGGCGGCCATTTGACCTTGTAGGGCGGCGACAGCGGATTTTGTCTCCCGCGCGCTGTCGCTCGGCCCCTGTTCGCGCGTCAATCCGGTAGCGGCCTGATCCTTGCGCGCGCTGTTTGAGGCAGCCGTCCGCTCCGAAGCAGTCTCGGGTTTTTCCGCGCGCCACTTTTGCGCAAGCACGGCATAACCGTCGGGCGACGCGGTGACCTTTGCCGGCTCGCCGCGATTTTCTTCGGCGAGTTTGGGCGACACCGCATCGCGCAGCTTTCCATCCTGTTTTTCAATCTGGGCAGCCGGGGCCGGAGCTTCCGGGGCCGCGGGGGCTTTGGGTAATTGACGCGTGGCGGCAGGCGGCTGCGACAGCTCGTCGCCTTTCTCATGCTGCACGATGCTCACCAGACTCACGCTCAATACCATCACCGCCGCGATCGACAGCGGCACATACCAATTGCGCTTTGCACGCACGGGCCGCGCGCCTGCCTCGCGGCTACCGCCGTCGCTCCCCACGACCTGCGGACGGGCGCCGCCGAGCGCTTGCGGTCGGGCGTCTACCGCGCGCCGCGCCGCCGCGAGTATGGCCGCATCCAGCGCCGCCGGCGGTTCCTCGCGTGACGCCGCCGCCAGCAACCGCGCCAGCTTGGGATCGCGTTGCGGAATTTCGTCGCGCATGTCGTCGTTCACTGCCACGATGCCAGCCCCTCCCTGATCTTCGCCATCGCGTAACGCAGCCGGCTTTTTGCCGTCTCGCGCGTGACACCCGTGGCATCGGCGATTTCTTCCACGCTCATGCCGCCTTCGTATTGCATCACAAACGCCTCGCGCTGCGATTCGGGCAGCGCGCCGAGTAATTGCAGCAGTTGCGCCGCTTGCTGCTTGATATCCAGATGCTTTTCCGGCTCGTCGCGCGGCGCGGCCCGCGGTTCGGCAATCACGGGGGCATCCTCGCTGTCATCATCGAATGACACCATCGCGGTGTTGCCATGCTTGCGATAGTGATCAATCAGCCGGTTGTGCGCGAGCTTATAAAGATAGGTGGTGAATTTCGCCTGCACGGTGTAACCCTCGCGCGCACGGATCAGGTGCATCCACACATCCTGAAACAACACGTCGGCAACACCCGCATCGCGGCACTGGCGCAGTAT
>CAMDDY010000373.1 GCA_945893125.1 Bordetella parapertussis | reverse complement strand
TGTTAATGGCGCATTTTGGGCGCTTGGGTTTCTTGATTTCACTTTACCCTTGGCAGCATAATCCACATATAGCACATACATGTGGAGGATTTCTATATGCCCCAGCTCCATTTCTACGTTCCCGAGGCAGTGGCGGAACAAATCAAGCAGCGTGCGGCGAAAGCCAGGCAGCCGATGTCGCGTTACATCGCTGATTTGGTCATGCGAGACGCGGGCCAAGGCTGGCCGGCGGGCTATTTTGAAAGCCTGACCGGCGCCCCCGAGGACAAGATTCACCATGAGCCGTCCGGGCAGCCGGAAGAGCGGTTGCCGCTAAAGTGAGATATCTGCTTGATACAAACACCTGCATCCGGCTGCTCAACCAGGACAACGCGGGCGTGGCTGAACGTTTCAAGGCGTGCCAACCCGCCGACATTGCGCTATGCAGCGTGGTCAAAGCCGAGTTGCTCTATGGCGCGAGACGCAGCGCGCGCGTCGAATTCAATTTGCGGCGATTGGAGGTTTTCGCCGCACCCCTGCAAAGCGTGCCATTCGATGACCGTTGTGCGCAAGACTACGGGCTGATACGCGCCGATCTCGCGGCGCAAGGCAAGCCCATCGGTGCAAACGACCTGATGATCGCCGCGATCGCGCGGGCGCATGACTTGGTGCTTGTGACCCACAACAGTGGAGAATTCAACAGGGTGGTGGGTTTGCGGGTGGAGGATTGGGAAAGTTAGGGAATGGGGAATTTGGGTCAGCTGTCTGCCCCATCTTTGACTATCCGGATGATCTACTGCGCAGGTTGAAATAGGAGATCGACTTGAAAGTGCCAGCTATAACGTTTTGCATCTTGTTAATCTGCTGCGCTCTGTTGGAGACATTCCTTCTGTTCCAAATATCGATTGGATTACAGCGCGAGATTTTTACTGAGATTTTGATATATTGGTGGTTCGGCACGCTTCCGCTTTACATTATTTCTTACGATCTTTCCATTCGCGGCCCAAGGAACCACGCTTGTCGTTCCAGCGCAGGCGGGAACCCATAGGGTGTCTCCAGTGCCGCTGTGTTATGGGTTCCCGCCTGCGCGGAAACGACAGGGATAGAGGGTTGGCGATAGCCGCTGCGCTGGTTGCTTGAGAATCAACTCCGCCCACTGTTTCAGCGCGTGGCAATCACCGGCAGCAACACAAACGCCTCGCGCCCCACGCCAAAGTGCAGCGTAGTCTTCCCGCCAAAAACTGCCGCAGGCCGATCCCGCGGATCATCATGCAAAAACGGCCCGCAGCCCCGCAGTTCATTCTTGAAATTTGACAGCCTTGCGCCGGTGGATTTGGCGAATTCGTAATCGCGTCCGCGCACGGTGAGGGCGATGCGGTGGCCGGCGGGCACGACGATGCTGGTCGGCCATAGTTCGATATCGAGTTGAACAATCTCGCCGGGTTTTAACGTTTGAGCTGCGTCGTGCGTGTGGTACGGGCGATACGGCAGCGACAACTTCGTATCCAGCTTGCGGTGCGAAGCGCGCAGCCAGCCTTGCGCAATCGGCGTGTGCGGATCGATGGCGCCCATGAAGGTGACTTCGCGCAAGTCGGGCGTGTACACGCGGAAGATCACGAACACATCCGCGTCGCGGGTGGAGGACGACACAAATAATCGGGCGGCCAGCGGGCCGGTGATTTCGGTGTCGGCTGCCACGGGGGCGGCGATGAAGGTGACACCTTCGCCCATGGCGTCGAACGTGATCGCCGCGTTGTCCGTCGCGGCATCGCGCCGCAGCGCGCTATCCGCCGGATGCAGATGAAACTTGGCCCACTGCGTGCGGGCGATGGGCCATTCGTTTTCCATGCGCTCGACAAAGCGATCAACGTGCCGCACCTGTAACTGCACCTTGGGTTGCACATCCCAGCCGTTAGCCTCGCCCTTGAGATAAAAATCAAAAAAGCGCTTTTGCAGTTCGCGCCCGTAGTCGGTGTAAAAATGCGTCCAGTGCTCGATGCCGTGCGCTTCGAGCCATTTGTATTTGGAGGCAGCGCGCATGAAGCCCTCGAAATTGCCGCGCGGATGCAGGCCTTGACCGCCCCAGTTCGCCGCCGACAAAAACGGCACGGTAATGTTTTCCCATTTCGGCGAACGCGCGCGGTGGTAGTCGTCGTCGAGTGGATGCGCGAGGATGTCGTCGCCAAATTCGCAGCGCTGCGATTGCAGTGCCTTGTCAGACAGTGTCACATCGCCGCACACCAGCGTGCCGTTCGCGCGGCTGCGGGGGCCGCGCTCGCCCAGCCCATATTGCACCGACTTCACCTGCATGTCGTACCAGTTCGCCCAGAAGGTCGAGAGGATGCCGCCGTGGTGCGTCATGTCGCGATACCAATCTGCGGCGCCCTCCCAGATGCACATGGCGGCGAGATGCGGCGGTTTGAGCGATGCCACCTGCCACTGGTTGATGCCGTAGTACGACACGCCGTTCAAGCCCACTTTGCCGCTCGACCACGGCTGCGCGCCGGCCCATTCGATGCACTCATAAAAATCCTGGGTCTCGCGCGGCGAAAACGGATCGACAAAACCCGGCGAGCGCCCCGCGCCACGCGAATCCACGCGCACGCAGGCGTAACCGTGGGGTACCCATTTTTCGGGATCGACCACTTCCCAGCTTTGATAGAGGTTGCTGGAGCCGGCCGCCACATCGGGATGCTCGGCCACCATGCGATTCCAGGCGGAAGGATAGCCGTCCTGAAACGCGAGGCCCTTGGCGTAGGGGCCGTAACTCAATAGCACCGGATAGCGCCAGCCGCCCGTGGTATCCACCGGACGAAACACATCCGCGCGCAGCACCAGGCCGTCGTCCATGGTGATGGGCACGTCCCAATCGATGTGCATGCGGTCGCGCTTATTTTCGTGGATCGCGGTGGCGGGGAGTTGCATGGCAAGGATTGTAGCGCCGACGCTTGCCGGGCGCCCCAATCGTGTATAATATTTTATACAGAAAACAACAATGATCGACCATAGAAACGAAAAAGAAATCCGCTGGGTGGGTTCAGCCTACGATGACTTGCTGGGCTTTCCCGACGAGCCGCGCCGTGCAGCGGGATTTCAGTTGGGCAAGGTGCAGGCGGGTTTGGATCCCGACGACTGGAAACCTTTTGACGAGGCCGGCGCTGGTGTGCGGGAAATCCGCATTCGCGAATCGGCGGGCATCTATCGGGTGATGTACGTCGCCAAGTTTGAAGAGGCTGTGTATGTGCTGCATTGTTTTCAGAAAAAGACGCAGACCACCAGCAAGCAAGATAAACGTATTGCCGAGGCGCGCTACCGCGCCATAGTCAACACGAGAAAGGTACGAAAATGACCATCGACTCGCAAATTCGTCACGTGACCAAGCCGGGCGTGAATATTTTTCTGGAACTGGGCTTCGCACCCGCGGAGGCCAAACGCTTGCAGTCGGCGTCGCGCAAGCAGATCAATGATACGCGGCTATTGAAGCAGCAGTTGATGGAGGAACTGTCCACCTGGATCGCCGAGCACCATTTGAAACAGGCCGAGGCGGCCGAAATACTGATGGTGTCGCGGCCCCGCGTGTCCGATGTGGTTAATAAAAAAACCGCGAAGTTCACCCTCGATACGCTGGTGGAAATGTTAAGCCGCGTCGGCAAGCCGGTAAAGCTGATCGTCGGGTGATGACGGCGGTTTGTTGCGACCACCCACAAGATCGTCTACGATCCACGCTCCATGACACTCCCTACCTACGAAATCTATTGCGTTAAATACGCCGAGCGTCCGGGCCGGCGCCCCGCACATTTTGTCGGCGGTGATCCGCACGATGTGCCGATGCCGATGGATTACTACGTGTGGCTGGTGCGCAACGCCGAACGCACGGTACTGGTCGATACCGGATTTGATGCCACCATGGCGATCAACGGGCGCGTGTTGTTGCGCAAGCCCGCCGAAGGTCTGGCGACGCTGGGCCTGCCGGGCGCCACGGGAACGCAGATCAAGGATGTGATCATCACGCATCTGCACAATGATCACGTCGGCACGTTTTACGATTTCCCCAACGCGCGCTTTCATTTGCAGGACAAGGAAATGCAATATGTGACGGGCCGCCACATGCGCCACAATATTTTCCGCCGGCCGTATGAGATCGATCACGTTGAAGGCATGATCCGGCTGGTGTATCAAAATCGCGTGGTGTTTCACGAAGGCGAAAGCGAGATCGCCTCCGGCATCACCGTGCATCACATCGGCGGGCATACCATGGGCCTGCAATCGGTGCGTGTGTTTACGCAGCGCGGCTGGGTGGTGCTGGCCTCCGACGCGAGCCACTACTACGAGCACTTTGAGAAAGATCGTTGCTTTCCGCTGGTGTATCACCTGGGTGAAATGATCGAGGGCTTTGCCACGTTAAAGCGCCTGGCGGATTCGTTGCAGCACATCGTGCCGGGGCATGACCCGCTGGTGTTGCAGCGCTATCCGGCGGTGTCGCCTGCGTTGGCGGGTATTGCGGCGCGGCTGGATTTGGCGCCAAAACAATAATTTGCGAGGATGTTGATGATGAACCCTATATCTACACCGTCATTCCGGCGTACGCCGGAATCCAGGCTGTTCCGGCAGAGTAACAAACTGGGTTCCGGCGTACGCCGCAACGACGGGATAGTGGGCCGCGTTTGCGCACTGACGCTAACGTCGCTTTTGGCTGCTTTTGCATCGGGCGCGATGGCGCAGGCTTACCCCACCAAACCCATCCGTTTGATCGTCGGTTTTCCGCCCGGTGGATCGAACGATATCGTGGCGCGCATCGTCGCGCCCAAGCTGGGCGAATTGCTCGGCCAACAGGTGGTGGTGGAAAATCGCGCGGGCGCGAACGCCACCATCGGCACCGAGTTCGTCGCCAAATCCGCGCCCGATGGCTACACAATCTTGCTCGGGAGTGCCAGCGCCGTCGCGATCAGCCCGCACACCTATTCCAAACTGGGCTACGACACGCTGCGAGATTTCGCGCCGGTGACGGCGATCGCGATGACGCCGGAAGCGCTGGCGGTGCATCCTGCGTTGCCGGTGAAGGACCTCAAATCACTGATCGCGCTGGCGCGGTTGCATCCGGGCAAGCTGGATTTCGCCTCTTCCGGCAACGGCGGCCTGCCGCACCTCGCCATCGAACTCTTCAAGACGCTGGCGAAGGTCAACGTGCAGCACGTGCCGTTCAAGGGCGCAGGCCCTGCGGTAACCGATCTGCTCGGCGGTCATGTGCAGGGCATC
>CAMDDY010000372.1 GCA_945893125.1 Bordetella parapertussis | reverse complement strand
GTATGAGCGGGGTTTGGCCGGCCACTCCGATGCTGACGTGTTATTGCATGCTATTTGTGATGCGCTGATCGGTGCGGCGGCGCTCGGCGACATCGGCAAACATTTTCCCGATACCGATCCGAGGTACTCCGGCATCGACAGCCGCAAGCTGTTGCGCGAAGTGGCGCGACTGCTGCGCGGGTGCGGCTACCACATTGTCAATATCGATAGCACCGTCATTGCACAGGCGCCGAAGCTCGCGCCATATATTTTGGCGATGCGCGAAAACATCGCGGCGGATGTGGGTGTCGCGCTGGACACAGTGAACGTCAAGGCCAAGACGGCGGAGCGTTTGGGCGCCATCGGACGCGGCGAAGGAATTGCGGCGGAAGCGGTGGTTCTGATTGAAACGATTGTTGGCGCTTAATGGTAGTTAACGCGCACGGGATGTTTTCTTAACTATTTGTTTTTATTGAATTATTTTTGCCGAGGTTTGCCGGCGTTACCGGCACCTCCACGCGCGCGCGCAACCCACCGCCCTCGCGCGGCAACAAGCGCACGCAGCCGCCATGCATGCGCGCGATGCGATCGACAATCGCCAATCCCAATCCTGTGCCGCTGGTGCTGCGCGCGGCGTCCATGCGCGTGAACGGCTGCAGCATGCGTTCGGCTTGTTCGGGCGGGATACCGGGGCCGCGGTCGAGCACTTCGACAAACGCGGTTGCGTTCGCGCAACCTGTTGTCACTGTGACCGCATCATCGTCGCCACCGTGGCGAAAAGCATTGTCGATCAAATTGCCGACGAGCCGTTGCATCGCCAGCAGGCGTAGCGGCAATGGCGGCACGGAGCTGGCTTGTACCATCAGGCGCTTGCCCGCACGTTCGTAGCGCGCGGCCAACCCGGCGATCAGCGCATTGAGATCGGCATTCGGTGTTTCGTTTTCCGACGACGCGGCGCGCGCGAAATCGAGAAACTGATTGATCGCGGCGTCGATGTCCTCGATATCCTGGGCGATGCCGTTGCGGATGGAGGCATCGCCTTTGTCATCGAGCAATTCGATGCCCAGCCGTATGCGCGCAAGCGGCGTGCGCAGGTCGTGCGACACGCCCGCCAGCAGCAGCGCGCGTTCATCGTCGAGTTTTTTGCGATCGGCGGCCATCTGGTTAAAAGCGCGCGATAACGTCTGGATTTCCGCTGGCCCGCTTTCATCCACGGGCGCGGGCGTGGCGCCGCGGCCCATTTGCGCGGCTGCTTCCGTCAGTGCGCGCAGCGGACGATTGATGCGCACGACAATCAAGAACGCGCCGCCGACCGCCAGCAGCAGGACCAGCGCGCCCCAGCCGATCCAGCGCCAGGATTCATCGACCGCCAGCCGCGATTCGGGCATCAGCACCCAGAACCCGTCGCCGTCGATGTCGAAGCTGACCCAGATGCCCTCAACGCCGTTGCGTGACAGCGTGAATTGGGTGGATGCACCCAGTTGCGCGCGCAGATCGGCCTCGATGAATTCGTAGAAGCTGGTCTTAGGCAGCGGTATCAGTTTTTCACCGCGATTCGCCGCATGTACCTGCACGCCTTCGCGCTTGGCGATTTCACCCAGCAGGCTGTAGCGTTTGGATGGCTCGGCCGTAACCAGCGCCGCGCGGGTGAGATTCACCGTGCTGACGATTTGCTGCGATACTTGCCGTGCGCGGGGCTCACGCGTGGAGATGCGAAAAATCTGCAACCACGCCAAGTGTGCCAATATTAGCAGGGCCGCGATTAACAGTACGCTTCGGGCGAGTAGGGTGCGCGGCATTGGGGCGAGTTGACTGGGTTACAGGGGCGGCGCTACATTCGCGGTTAAGGCGAATTACATTTGATGTTCCTGTGCGATTTTGCGCTTGCGGTAAAGAATATCCGCTGCCGGGATGTTTGAAACGAATACGAGATGCCTATTCAACACGGCCAACACGGTGCCTGATTTATTCAACGTGCGCTGGTGCGTGGTTGTGATCACGGCAATCATAGCAGTTGCCGGTGCCGGCGCAACTTCAGCACAAACCGCTTCGACAGGCTCAGGGCAGCCTTATCCGGCAAAGCCCTTGCGCATGGTGGTGCCGTTCGCGCCGGGGGGCGGCACGGATGTGATCGCGCGATACCTTGCGGCGCGCATGTCCGAATCGCTCAAGCGGCAAATCGTGGTGGACAACCGCGCGGGAGCCAATGGCATTGTGGGCACCGAGAATGTAGCGCGTGCGCCCGCCGATGGTTACACGCTGCTGTTTGTGTCGAGTCCACACTCGGTCAATCCAGGCTTGTATGCGAAGCTGCCCTACGACACGGTACGGGATTTCGCGCCGGTTTCGATGGCGGCGACATCGCCCTATGTGCTGGTGGTGCATGCGTCGTTGCCGGCGCGCACTATCAAGGAACTGATCGCGTTGGCCAAGGCACGGCCAGGGCAAATCGATTATGGTTCGGGCGGCTCCGGCAGCTCCGCGCATTTGGCCGCTGAGCTATTTAACCAGATGGCGGGTATCAAGCTGCGCGAGATTCCCTACAAGGGCGCGGGGCCGGCGCTGACGGCCGTGCTGTCCGGGCAGGTGGCAGTGGTATTCGGCAACGCGCTGACGGTGAAGCCGCACATTCAAAGTGGCCGACTGCGCGCCTTGGGGATTGCGAGTCCCAAGCGCTCCGCATCCGCGCCAGACATGCCCACCATTGCCGAAGCAGGTGTGCCGGGCTATAGCGCCGACGCGGTACTGGGATTGCTGGCGCCCGCGCGTACGCCGCGAGCCGTGGTGGAACTATTAAACGCCGAAGTGCACAAAGCCATGCGTGCTGCGGACATGGCCGAGGCGATGAAGAACGTGGGCGTGGAAGTCGCCTTGAGCACGCCCGAAGAATTCGGCCAGCTTATAGAATCTGAAATTCAGCGTTGGGGCAAGGTGGTGCGTGCGCTGAATCTGAAGGTGGAGTAGTGCGTCGCGAGCATCACCGCGCGGTGAGACCCGCAGTGCGCGGCATACAGTCCAGAAAATACGCGCCGGTCACTTGTCGCTGGATTTTCCGTCCGGAATAAACACATACCCAAACCCCCACACGGTTTGAATGAACGCGGGCTTCGACGGATCAGGCTCAATCAGTTTGCGCACCCGCGATACCTGCACGTCTATGCTGCGATCGAACGCGCCGAACTCGCGTCCACGCGCCATTTCCATCAGTTTGTCGCGTGACAGCGGTGTGCGCGGGTGTTGCACCAGCACTTTGAGCAAGGCGAATTCGCCGCTGGTGACGGTGATTTCCGCGCCGCTCCGGGTGAGTGAACGCGTGCCCAAATTCAGTTTGAATTCTCCAAACACGGCAATTTCCGTGTCGGAAGTAGGGGCGCCTGGCGGACCCGCCACGGGACGCCTGCGCAACACCGCCTGAATCCGCGCGACCAGTTCACGCGGATTAAAGGGTTTTGGCAGATAGTCGTCGGCGCCGACTTCCAGGCCGACGATGCGATCCACCTCGTCGCCCTTGGCGGTGAGCATGATGATGGGGATATTTTCACTCGCACCGCGCAGCCGCCGACAAATCGCGAGGCCGTCTTCGCCCGGCATCATCAAATCGAGGATCAGCAGATCGTAGCGTTCGCGCGCCAGATAGCGATCCATGTCCGACGAATTGGCCACCGCGCGCACGGCATAACCCTGTTCGGCGAGGTATTTGTTGAGCAGGTCACGCAGACGAACATCGTCGTCTACCACCATGATTCGGGTTTTGGTTTCAGTCATGGCGCAATCCTAGCAATTTTGGGTACTTTAGGGCCAATTTTGTGATGAGCGGGCTGTCTGGAACTCACGGTAACAAATTGTTACAAATGGGAAAAACGCCATTGTCTCAAATAGGCGCAAACGCGCTACGATAGCTTTCGCAGGGGTAGCGGAGACAGTGGCGGCAAACTGCGGTGGCCAAGATCCCGTAACAGTTGCTTACAGAATTTCGGCAGCCGGTAACAGTCCACTTACAACTGGATGCGACGATGGGTCAACGGCGCGGTGCGGTGCGCGTTTTTGTCAACAAGGGAACGCGAGTCCCGAGTCATTGAAACAGGTTCCATGTTCTGCCTGAAAGGACGCTAACGTAATGCGCACGATAAAAATCTTGATGTCTGTTCTGCTGTTGAGCAGCGGGTTGTCGATGCTGCCGGCCTCGGTTGCAAGGGCTGGTGTGTTCGATGGCGCGATGTTCAGCGTGCAGGATCGGGGTTTTGGCGGGCACAAAGGCGGACCGGGCAAGAGCCAGTTTCGGGAAACTCGGACCACGCAGGCGCCGTCCGACAAAGGGCAGCAGCGGGGGCAGTTGACGGAAGATGAACGCCGCCAATTGCATCGCGATCTCGACAAGGCAAACCGCGAGATTTACAGCAGCAAACGCGGTCGTTGATCACATCACTAGGAGGGCTGTCATGAAACACAAATGGTTGGTTTTGATTGCGGCTGCATTGATTCCGATGGGCGCAATGGCCGCAGAAGGCTTGCCCGGCGCAACGGTCAAGCCCGATGGCAAGGGTGCGGGTCTTACTGCGGAACAACGCCAGGCGCGCATGGAGGCCTGTAAGGCGAATCCGGATAAATGCCGCGCGGAACGTCAGGCAATGTTCGAAAAGCGCTGCGCCGCAAACCCTGAACGCTGCAAAGAAATGAAAGCAAAGATGGCCAAGCGCATGGAAGAATGCAAGGCGAGTCCGGATAAGTGCCGCGTGGAACGCCAGGCCCGGTTTGAGGAGCGTTTCAAGAAAGCCGATGTGGACGGCAACGGCATGGTCAGCCGCGCGGAAGCGGAGAAAGCGATGCCGCGTCTGGCGCGCCGTTTCGACCGCATCGACGCCAATAAAGACGGGCAAGTCACCCGTGACGAATTGGCGGCGGCGCGCAAGGCGCACTTCGAGCAGCGCAAGGGCGGCAAGCCGGGCGCGGCGCCGACCAAGATGTAGGTAACCGATGGACAGTCTCATGCGGCGGCTGATGCTGGCGCTGATGTTTCTGATGGGCGGGGCAGCTCAGGTCGCAGGGGCTGCCCCGCCTCGTTTTGAAGTCATGCCGCTGGGTTTTGACGATGCCCGTCATCTGCTCACGCGCACCAGTTACGCGGCATCTATCGAGGATATTGAAAGCTTTGCCAAGCTGACGCGCGAGCAAGCCGTGAACCGGCTGCTGTCCTGGACCGGGAAACCGCGCATCACGCCGCCGCCCGCGTGGGTGCGTGAGCCGGTGTTGCCCGCTTCACGTGTG
>CAMDDY010000371.1 GCA_945893125.1 Bordetella parapertussis | reverse complement strand
GCATCCCAATCGAGCGTGCCCACCTTGGAGGCCCGCACCACCAGTTCCAGGCGCTGCTGCTCTATGGCGCGCGCTTCTTCCAGAGCGCGCCGTTCGGTGAGGTCCATACCCGCGGACAACACGCCCAACGGCGCGCCGTCCGAATCAGCGAGCACGCGGCGCGTCATCATGTAGTAGCTCCCCAAGCGATTGACGGCCTCGGGTTCGGCGATGAAATTGGGGCCGTGCGCCAGCATTTTGCGATCGGCGCGCTCGATTTCATCCGCATCTATCAGCAACTTTTCGTTGATGCGCCAGGCTGGAAACTCGCGGCGGCGCCGGCCCAGGGCGTCCTCGCGCTTGACCCCCGTGATTTGCTCCCACGTCCGGTTCACCAGCACGTACCGGCCCTCGGCATCCCGCATCGAGACCATGATCGGCAGCGCATCCACCAGTTCGCTGATGAACTTGGCGCGGTCCGCAAGCTCATGCTCATAGCGCTTTAATTCGGAAATGTCAGTGCTGGTGGAGATCAGGCCTTGCACGCTGCCGTCGTCGCGGGCGAGCACCGCCTTGCGCACGACGCGATATTGATTCGGGCGCGGTCCCGTGTGAATCAATTCGATCGGCTGTGCCGAGGCGCCCTGCGCAAGCAGCGCCGCGTCTTCCGAGGCGAAGCGCCGTGCCATGTCGGGCGGGTAAATCTCGTGCACAGTCTTGCCGATGACCTGTTCCGCGGGCTTGCCTATCGAAGCGCTCCAGGCGCGGTTCACCAGGGTAAACCGGCCTTGCGCATCCTTGGCAAAAATGGCGGTGGGAACATGCTCGATGATCGCCTGCATCACCGCCATCTGGTCGCGCAGCGTCTGTTCGTCCCCGCGCGGCGCGTCAATACGGTTCGCCGCCGGACCGGTGCCGTGAACCTCGGCGCCCACCGTGGCATCGAGGCGCCGCGCGAAACCGTACAGCAGGCGGGCAAGCGCTTTCAGCACGCGCGTACCTTCCGTGGTTGCAGTACGCTCCTGTCACGCCCTTTGCTTAAACAGAGCACGAGTCTCTCAGCCATCCAGCATCTTCTGAATGCCTGCGAAGAGTTCCGCCGTCGAGCAGAACTTCGAGATGGCCGGCCTACCGCCCAGCTCACCGAGACCCTGCATATCCGCAGGTGACGCCAGCGAGGTCAGGAAAACAAAGGGAATGTCCCGCAGTTTGGCGTCGTTGCGCAGCGCCCAGGATACATCGGCGCCATCGAATTCCGGCATGCCGATGTCGCAGATGATGAGATCGGGCGATTCCTGTCTCGCCAGCAGCACCACGCGTTCGGGTGCGTTGGTGGAGACCACGTCATACAACTTCGCCAACTTGGTATGCAATAAATCAATGACCGCTTCGTCATCGTCCACCACCAGAATTTTCTTGCGCCCGCT
Organism: Bordetella parapertussis; assembly: GCA_945893125.1. Taxonomy (GTDB): domain Bacteria; phylum Pseudomonadota; class Gammaproteobacteria; order Burkholderiales; family SG8-41; genus UBA5216. The sequence continues at coordinate 3,904 of CAMDDY010000371.1, read as the reverse complement.
CATTGTAACCTCCTGAAAACACAGTCCCAGGGTTTACTTACGGGCAATAGTATAGCGAAATCCCTCCGGTTCGAACTGATTCACCCGATGCTCAATCAACCTTCGCGCCGGTTTTCCGCACCACGTCCGCCCACGTTAGCAGGTCTTTCGAAATAAATTGAGCGAAATCCCCCGGCGTACCACCGAGCACTTCCAGTCCCAAATTGTTGAGCGTGGCTTTAACTTCCGCCGTGCCCAGCGCTGCAAGGATGTCGCGATTGAGCGTATTGACGACACTCGCCGGCGTTCCGCCTGGAGCCAGTATGCCTTGCCACGCCAAAATATCGAAGCCGGGCACGCCGGATTCGGCGACAGTACGCCATTCCGGCGCGGCAACCGATCGCTTGGCGCTCGATACAGCCAATGCTTTAAGACGCCCCGCGCGGGCGTGCGTGAGCGCCGCGGGCATGGTGATGAAGGAAAACGCGACATGGCCGCCCACCACCGCGACGGCGGCATCCGCCGGCCCGCGATAAGGCACATGCACGAATTTGATCCCGGTCGCCGCCTGTAACATCACGCCGGCCATGTGACTGACACTGCCGTTGCCCCCGGAAGAAAAATCGAGTTGCCCCGGACGCGACTGGGCCAGTGCGAGAAAACTCTTGATGTTGTTAACGGGCACCGAAGGGTGTACCACCAGCGCCACGGGCGTGCCGGTCGCCAGCACTATCGGCGTGAATTCCTTCACGGGATCGTACGGCGCCTTCTTAAATAGCGATGGATTGATGGTGAAGTGGTTGGACAGAACCACCAACGTGTAACCATCGGGGGCGCTACGCGCGACGAGCTCGGTGGCCAGATTGCCGCCACCGCCGGGGCGATTGTCCGCGACAACCTGGTGGCCCCATTTCTCCGCGAGCTTGGGGCCCATCGCCCGCACCAGGACATCAGGCCCCGCGCCCGGTGGAAACGAGATCACCATTCGAACCGGTTTCACCGGGTAGGTCTGTCCATACGCGACAGTCATGGTGAATGTAATGCCGATCGCGAACAGCACCCGTGCAATAGTGCCTGGCTTCATTTTATTTCTCCTTTTTAACGATGCGACCGTACCAATCGTAAATCTGTTCGCCCTGCCAAAACACGATGTCCTTGTGCTTGCGCATATAGGCAAGCATGGCGTCGAAATACTTGATGCGATGTGCCGCCCCCGTGATGTAGGGATGCACCGCGATCGCGAGCACCCGCGCGCCGTGCGCCGATTCCCGGTAGACCTGGTCGAACGCGTCACGCGCGCGCTTGAACATCGCGTCCGAATCCTGCTGCTGTATGAGCATGATGCTGATGTCGTTCAGTTCCACCGAGTACGGCACCGACAGGATAGCGCCGTGGTTGGTTTTCGCCCAGAACGGCTGATCGTCCATTACCCAGTCGCCAAACCACTTGATGCCGGCCTGTGCAATGTAATCGAGCGTGGCAAAGGTCTGGCCGCGTCCCGGCCCCAGCCAGCCCGTGGGCGCGCGGCCGGTGAACTTTTTCAGCACGTCTATGGTTTGATTGATCATCGCGCGCTGATCCTCGACCATGTGGATCGGCATTTGCACATAGGTGTGTGCCATGAACTCCCAGCCGGCGTCAAGCGCGGCCCGAGCGATGCGTGGCCGCGTTTCGCACACCCTGGCATTGATCGAAAGCGTCGGTGCAATGCGATGCTTGTGCAACACTTCCATGATGCGCCAAATGCCAACGCGCATGCCGTACTCGTGCCAGCCCCAGTTCTGTATGTCCGGCCCCACGGTGACGCCACCCGGCGGCAGCGACAATCCGCGCGGCATCGGGCGCATGATCTCCCATTCCTCGACATTGACAACGGGCCACACGATAAGACGTTTGCCGCCCGGAAGCTTGAGCTTCGGACGATCAACGATGGCGGAATATTCGAAGCGCTGATCCGGCCGCATCGCCTGCGCTTCGACGGCTGCACTCGCGGCGGTAATTCCCGATCGTTGGGTTTGACGTGGCGTGGTCATGACGATCTCCTTTCGCGGGAGATTAGAGCACGGGCGGTATACCGCCGTAAGATCGAAAAGTGATATGCTCGATAACCGGAGGGTTATCACCAATCACCATGCGCCTGACCCAGATACGCGATTTTGTTGCAGTCGTTGATTCGGGCGGCATACGTGCCGCCGCGCGCAAGCTTGGGGTATCGCAACCGGCGATTACCAAGAGCGTGCGTCTTCTCGAGGCCGAGTTGCACCTGCGGCTGCTGCAACGCACGCCCAAGGGTATTGTGCCGACAGCAGCAGGCCGCGCATTTTTCGCGCGGGCGCGGGTCGCCCAAGCCGAGTTAATCAAGGCAACGGAGGAAGCGGCTCAGGAAGGGGGCCTGGAGGCCGGCTCGGTGGCATTTGGCTCCGGCCCCGCAGCGGGATTCACCATCGTGCCCGAAGCGGTTGCACGCTTTCGCGAACAATTTCCGCATGCGCGCTTGCGCATCGTAGGCGGGTATACGCACGCTTTGCTGCCTTTAGTGCGGGACGAGACGCTCGATTTTGCGATCGGCACGCGTCCGGACGCAAAATTGGAACCCGCCATTGCGTTTCGCCCGCTATTTCGTCACGACTTTGTAGTCGTCGCCCGCAAGGGCCATCCACTGCGCGGCGCGCGGTCGCTGGCGCAAATGGTGGATGCCGAATGGATCAGCTTCCATGCCTGGGGCGCCGATGAAGGCCCGCTCCATCGGGCATTTGCCGCTGCGGGGTTGCCTGTGCCCAAAAAGCTGATACGGTGTGAATCCTATTCGACCACCATTGGTTTGCTTGCGCGATCCGACATGCTCGGCATCGAGTCGCGGCGAATGCTGGAACGATCGTTTGCCGAGAACTACTTGCAGGCCATGGAAGTCAAGGAACCGATGCCGTCATACACAGCGGGAATTTTCCAGCGCGCCGATTCCCCGCTGACCCAGGCGGCGTTGGCGATGACCAAAGCGGTGACAGTGGCGGCGCGCGGGCTGCGCTGAATAATAGTTTGAATTATGCGGGACTATAAGCGCGCAGGTATCGAATTGATTAACCCCTGGAACGCACCCTGACGCAAATCGGACCGACGCCATGCACATCAAGCGCACTGACATATAGCGTTACGCGGCAACCCGAAACGGATTGACAATCCGCACGCCCTCGATGGTTTGGCCGTGCTGTAAATCTTCAGAGAGCAGGGTTTCGCAACTCTGGTGAATCGCAGCGGCGATGATCAGTGCATCCCAGTGCGACACGTTCGCCTCGTCGGCGATTCCCCATGCGGTTTCCAGCAGGGTGCCGTCAATCGCACAGGGGTTCCATGCCATCAGTTGCCGTATCTCGGTGCGTGCGCGCGCCTTGAATTCCTCCCCATTGATGCGCACGAGATTGACGTAAAACTCGTTGAGCACCTGCGTACTCACGCGCCCGCTGCGTGTCCGCCAGCAGCGCGTGAGCCAGGCTTGCGCCGCGCCTTGTTTGACCACATCGCGCGGGTCGAGTGCGTAAATCAGTACGTTGGTATCAACGAAGACCGGCACGGTCGTTCGCCTCGCTGCGGCTCAGGTAACGGGTGTTTTCCGGAAAAGGCAGGGACTGGAATTTGAGTGCGGCACGCATCGCGCGCTCGTAGGCGCCGTCGCGCACGCGCGCCTGCTCGACCAGTTGACCGAGATAGCGCGAGACACTGGCGTTGTCGCGTGCGGCCTTGACGCGCACCCATTCGAGCGCTTCTTCTTCCATGGTGACGGTAACGTTTTTCATGGCTTTCCTCAGAAAATTTCACGACCATCGAGTGACACTATAACAGTGTAACACGAACTTAGTGTAATTATAAATCGGTGGTCGGCGATAAACAGGATGGTGGTAATTACCGTGATAGAGGCTATATCTCGTAC
>CAMDDY010000370.1 GCA_945893125.1 Bordetella parapertussis | reverse complement strand
GGCAATGCCGCTTCGGTCATGTCCAGCCTTGGAAAGGATCGCAATCTGATACCGTTCGTCTTGGGTGAGGTGTGTGTAGTTCATTCTTGGCAACTTTAACTTGGTGGTCGAGGGGCTCGGATGCTATCGCACCTCGCCCACCCAACCTCTTAATCAGAGTTGCACTTCGAATTTGAACTCGCGCGGGGTTAATCGCGGCATCGGTCTGAATAAAATTCTCGAAGGTGTTGATGCCGAGTTGGCTGCGCGCCAGCGCGCTAATGATGCCCATGGTCACCGTTTGCCCGACGCCGAACGGGTTGCCGATGGCGAGCACCATGTCGCCGACTTGCGCCTGATCCGATTGGCCAAAAGTGATGGCCGGCAATTTCGGCAGATCGATTTTGATCACCGCGAGATCGGTTTCCGGATCAGTGCCGATGACCTTGGCCTTGGCGCGGCGGTTGTCGGAGAGCGCGACTTCGATTTCATCGGCGGCCTCGACCACGTGTGCATTGGTGAGGATGTAACCCTGGTCGCTGACGATCACGCCGGAGCCGAGGTTATTGCTTTTTTGCGCGGGTCCTTGTTGACCCTGGCCTTCGCCCTCGCCGCCGAAAAAATAGCGGAATACCGGATCGTCCATGAACGGCGTGCGCTGCGTTTTCACTTCCTTGCTGGTGTAAATGTTAACCACCGCCGGCATCGCGCGCTTGACCGCGTCGCTGAACGATACCAGCTTGCCGCCCGGCAACACAGCGGCTGCCGGCGCTGCGGCTTTGGCGATGGGTGCGGCGGGCCGCGCGTTCCACGACAGCAAATCGGGCCGTAGCGTGGTAACCACAAACAACACCGCGATACACACGGTGACGGCTTGCGCGAAAAACAACCAGAATTTTCGTAGCATCGTTATACGTCCTTGAAGGCCGCGATTATTGCGCAAAAGCGCCGCGCGGTGGGGCTGTGGGCGCGCGCGCGAACCGGCGCCGCGGCGTGGCATTTTTGGAGTGACGGCAGTTCACTATAAGTATATGTTTATAAACAATTAAATCATGAAATATTTCACTTTCATAGGACACTTCGTGTAAAATAAGGCGTTTTCGTGATCCTGCGTAGCCGCCGTGGCGGCACGCAATTTCAATCAACCTCTTCAGGATAATTCCCAGAATGGCTGAACAACAACCCGACAAAGGCCGGCGCTGCATGCTCGTGGCCGCGAGCGCGGTGGCTGGCGGTGTGGCGACAGCCGCCGCAGGCGTGCCGTTTGTGGCGAGCATGTTTCCGTCTGAACGCGCCAAGGCGGCAGGCGCGCCGGTTGAGGCTGACATCAGCCAGCTTGCGCCCGGCGAACGCATGACGGTGGAGTGGCGCGGCAAGCCGGTGTGGATCGTGCGCCGCACGCCGGAGATGCTCGATACGGTAAAGAAAAACGCCGACAAGGTGTCCGACCCCGAATCCAAAAAGGTGATGCAGCCGAAATACGCGACCAACGAACATCGCTCGATCAAGCCGGAGTATCTGGTGCTGGTCGGCATTTGTACGCACCTGGGTTGTTCGCCGGTTGAGAAATTCCAGGCGCAGGCCGAGGCGTTTGCGTCGGACTGGAAAGGCGGTTTTTATTGCCCGTGCCACGGCTCGCTGTTTGATCTGGCGGGCCGCGTTTATAAGAACAAACCCGCGCCCGACAATCTGGTGGTACCGCCGCACAAGTTTCTGGCTGAAGGCAAGATTCTGATTGGCGAAGACGCAAGCGAAAAGGGAGCCTGAGCGAAAAATGGCCGCTACCAAAAAAGAACCCGTCATTGTTTCCGGCGCCGGCCCGTTGAATGCGCCGCTCGGCGGACTGCTGACGTGGGTGGATCAACGTTTTCCACTGGTTTCCCAGTGGAAAGACCACATGTCCGAGTACTACGCGCCGAAGAATTTTAACTTCTGGTACTACTTCGGCTCGCTGGCGATGGTGGTGCTGGTGCTGCAAATCGTCACCGGCATTTTCCTGACCATGCACTACAAACCGTCGGCGGCGGAAGCGTTCGCCTCGGTGGAATACATCATGCGCGACGTGCCGGGCGGCTGGCTGATCCGCTATCTGCATTCCACCGGCGCGTCGGCGTTTTTCCTGGTGATTTATCTGCACATGTTCCGCGGGCTGATGTACGGCTCGTATCGCGCGCCGCGTGAACTGATCTGGATCTTCGGCATGGTGATTTATCTCGCGTTGATGGCCGAAGCGTTTTTCGGCTACCTGCTGCCGTGGGGTCAGATGTCGTTCTGGGGCGCGCAGGTGATTATCAATCTCTTTGATGCGCTGCCGATTATCGGGCCGGATCTCTCGACCTGGGTGCGCGGCGATTTTGTGGTGGGGGATGCCACGCTGAACCGCTTTTTTGCGTTTCATGTGATCGCGTTGCCGCTGGCGATTTTGGGACTGGTGGCAGCACACATCCTCGCGCTGCACGAAGTGGGTTCCAACAACCCCGATGGCATCGAGATCAAGGAACACAAAAACGAAAAGGGCATTCCGGTCGATGGCATCCCGTTTTTCCCGTATTACGTGGTGAAAGACGCGCTGGGCGTAGTGGTGTTCGCGGCGGTGTTCTGCGCGATTCTGTTCTTCGCGCCGGAAATGGGTGGTTACTTCCTCGAATACAACAACTTCATTCCGGCTGACCCGCTGAAAACGCCGTCGCATATCGCGCCGGTGTGGTACTTCACGCCGTATTACTCGATCCTGCGCGCGGTCACGGATGACTTCATGTGGGTGCTGCGGGCCGGCGTGGTGGCCTACACGCTGTTGATACTCTTTACCTCGCGTGGTTGCCTGTCGAAACTGCTGGCGGTGGTAATAGCGCCGGTGGTGCTGATCGCCATGGGCGTGATCGAAGCCAAGGTGTGGGGCGTGGTGCTGATGGGCGTGGCGTCGATGATTTTCTTTTTGATGCCGTGGCTGGATAAAAGCCCGGTGAAATCCATCCGCTACAAGGGCAAGCTGTCACGCTGGGCGCTGACGACATTCACCGTGGTGTTTCTGGTGCTGGGTTACTACGGCACGCAGTCGGTAACCCCCGCGGGCACATTGATATCGCAGATCGGCTCACTGATTTATTTCGCCTTCTTCCTGCTGATGCCGTGGTACACGCAGATGGAACAGACGCTCCCGGTGCCCGACCGGGTGACGATGTGAGGAGCGCCGCCATGATCAGAAAAATTTTATCCACCCTGTTGTTGGCGTCAGCACTAGCCCCGTCGTTAGGATTCAGCGCCGGTGATCATGTCAAACTGGATCGCGCGCCGGTCAATTTGAACAACACCGAATCGCTGCAACGCGGCGCGGCGCTGTTTGTGAACTATTGCCTGAACTGCCACAGCGCGAATTACATGCGCTACAACCGCTTGCAGGACATCGGTTTGAACAATAAAGAGATACTCGACAATCTCGTGTTCAGCGGCGGCAAAGTCGGCGATCTGATGAAGAACACCATGGACGCCGGCGAAGCCAAGGTGTGGTTCGGCGCGCAGCCGCCCGATCTCACGGTGATTGCGCGTTCACGCGCGTCCGGCGATGGATCGGGCGCGGATTGGCTCTACACCTATATGCGCACGTTCTATCGCGATGCGTCGCGCCCGACCGGCTGGAACAACACCACCTACCCCAACGTCGGCATGCCGCATGCGTTGTGGGAGTTGCAGGGCGAGCAGGTGATGAAGGCCACGCAGGTGCGCGCCGACGGCTACATGGCCAGCGTGGAAAAACCCGTGCTCGCCAAGCCCGGCAAGTTGTCCGCGCTGGAATACGATCAAGCGGTGGGCGACCTGGTGAATTACCTGGTGTACATGGGCGAGCCCGCCGCCAAAAGCCGCAAGACCATAGGCCTCATCGTGCTGGGATTTTTGTTTCTGCTGATCCCGCTGGTCTATGCACTGAAGGTGAATTTCTGGAAAGACGTTCACTAAATTTCGTGAGGCGTCAGGCGTGAGGGGTGAGGTGTAGCCCCCTACGTTTTTTCGCCTCACGCCTCACGCCTCACGCTTCACAAGGTACCAAATCATGATGACTCTCTACTCGGGCACCACGTGCCCCTTCAGCCAACGTTGCCGCATCGTGCTCTACGAGAAAGGCATGGATTTCCAGATCGTTGACGTGGATCTGTTTAACAAGCCTGAAGACCTCGCGGTGATGAATCCGTACAACCAGGTGCCGGTGCTGGTGGAGCGCGATTTGATTCTGTATGAGTCGAATATTATCAACGAATACATCGATGACCGTTTTCCGCATCCGCAACTGATGCCGGCCGATCCGGTGATGCGCGCGCGCGCGCGGCTGTTTCTGTATCGCTTCGAGAATGAAATGTTCGGCCACGTGCATGCCATCGAAAAGGGCACGCAGAAGCAGGCCGAAAAAGGCCGCCAGGTGATTCGCGACGCGCTGACGCAGATTTCGCCGGTGTTCGCCAAGCAAAAATTCATGCTGGGCGACGAGTTCACCATGCTCGACGTGGCGATAGCGCCGCTCTTGTGGCGGCTTGATCACTACGATATCCAATTGCCCAAACAGGCCGCGCCGCTGATGAAATACGCTGAGCGCCTGTTCAGCCGTCCGGCGTATATCGACGCGCTTACCGCGTCGGAAAAAGTGATGCGCAAGTAACGGATGCGTAAGGCGTGAGGCGCTAGGCGTAACATCTCAGCCCAAGCGATTGTGCTCCTTACTCCTCACTCTTTACTCCAAGCCGATGCCCGAACGTTCCACCAAACCCTACCTGATCCGCGCGATCCACGAGTGGTGTACGGATAGCGGCTACACGCCGTATCTCTCGGTTAAAGTGGACGAAAACACGCGCGTGCCGATGGAGTTCGTCAAGAACGGCGAAATCGTTCTCAACCTCGGCTACGACGCGACGCACAAGCTCACTATCGGCAACGACATGGTGCAGTTTTCCGCGCGCTTTAGCGGCGTGTCGCGCGAATGTTCGATTCCGATGCCGGCGGTCGCGGGTATCTTTGCGCGCGAGAACGGGCAGGGGCTTTTCTTTCCGCCGGAAAGTGCAGCCACCGCCGGCGCCGTGGCTACACAAGCGATGCCGTCCACGCTAGGTGAACCGGAGCCGCCGCCTCCCGCAGCCCCCCCCCCGCGGACCAAATTGCAGATTGTTAAATAGATGCCGGTTAATACCCATTCCATTTCATTAGATCTGTAAATTACGTCCGTATTGATTCAGCTGCGCGCCGACGCGGCTGAATGCCAGTGAGGAGATTGCGATGCCGAATACCCGATGGTTGCTCGTGGTCTGCGCAGCGTTAGGGTTGCCGCTCGGGATGAGCGCCCCTAATGCTC
>CAMDDY010000369.1 GCA_945893125.1 Bordetella parapertussis | reverse complement strand
GATTTTTACCCTCGAGCATCAACTCCCCCTCGGCGCGTTGCTCCGGGTACAGCGAATACATGCGGTTTATCGTGCGCAGCAGCGTGGATTTGCCGCAACCCGAAGGCCCGATGAAGGCCGTCACGCGCCCCTGGTAAACATCCATGTTGATGTTTTTCAGCGCGTGAAAGCCGCCGTAGTAAAAATTGAAATTGCGAATGGCCAACTGCGTCGGTGCGGGCGGCTTTTTTTCGGTTGCTTGCAGGGTGACATTGGCCATGGGAGTTTTCCGGGCGGTTTTACGTGGAGATTTTTTCTTTGAACAGCAGCCGCGCAACGATGTTTAGCAGCAGCACGCCTCCCGTGATCAGCAATACGCCCGCCCACGCCAGATCCTGCCAGTCCTTGAACGGACTCATGGCAAAGCGGAATATGGTCATCGGCAGATTGGCCATCGGGTCGGCCAGAGAGGTACTCCAGAATTGATTGGACAGCGCGGTGAACATCAGCGGCGCGGTCTCGCCCGCAATGCGCGCAACCGCCAGCAGGATGCCGGTCATGATGCCCGCCTGCGAGGCGCGCACGGTGACCTGCGTAATCATGATCCATTTGGGCGCGCCCAAGGCGGAAGCCGCTTCGCGCAGGGTATTGGGCACCAGCCGCATAATATTTTCCGTAGTACGGATCACCACCGGGATCACCAGCAGCGCCAGCGCCAGCACCCCCGCGAAGCCGGAAAACTTGCCCATCGGCACCACCACTGCGGCATAGATGAACAGGCCGATGACGATGGATGGCGCGGATAGCAGAATATCGTTGATGAAGCGGGTCGCGTGACCGAGCAGCGTGTGCTGACCGTACTCCGCCAGATAAACGCCGGCGAGAATGCCGATCGGCGTGCCGATCAGTGTCGCCAGCCCCACCATATAGAGACTGCCGAAAATGGCATTGGCCAGGCCGCCCGCGCTGCCCGGTGGCGGCGTGTTCTGCGTGAACACCGCAAGCGACAGTCCGGAGATGCCCAACTGCAGTATCGTCAGCAGTATCCACGCCAGCCAGAACAAGCCGAAAAACATCGCGCCCAGCGACAGCACCAGCGCGACCTTGTTTGTCAGCTTGCGTTTTGCGTGAAGTTCCATGGCCCCGTCTCAGGTTCCGGTTTACGTTTTATGGCCTTCCCGACGCGACAGACGCATCAGGAGCAGCTTGGAGAATGACAACACGACGAAGGTAATCACAAACAGGATCAACCCCAACTCGATCAGCGCCGCCGTATGCAGGCCCTGCTCCGCTTCGGAGAACTCATTGGCCAGCGCCGAGGTAATGCTGTTGCCCGGCGAGAATAGCGAGACGTTGGAGAGAAAGTTGGTATTGCCAATGACGAAAGTCACCGCCATGGTCTCGCCCAGCGCGCGACCGAGGCCGAGGATGATGCTGCCGATGACACCCGCCTTGGTGTAGGGCAACACCACGTTCCACACCACCTCCCAGGTGGTGGCGCCCACCGCGTAGGCCGATTCCTTGAGCATTTGCGGCGTAATCTCGAACACGTCACGCATCACCGCCGCGATGAATGGAATTATCATGATGGCAAGAATAATGCCGGCGGACAGCAGGCCGACGCCGATGGTCGGTCCCGCGAAAAGCTTGCCGACCAGCGGAATATGTCCAAAGGTCGCGGCCAACGCGGGCTGGATGTATTTGCCGAAGATCGGCGCGAACACCAGCAGCCCCCACATGCCGTAAACGATGCTGGGAATCGCCGCCAGCAACTCAATCGCCGTGCCCAGCGGGCGGCGCAGCCACGGCGGCGAGAGTTCCGTCAGAAAAATCGCAATGCCGAAGGATACCGGAACCGCAATAATCAGTGCGATGGCGGAAGTCACCAGCGTGCCGTAAATCGGGATCAGCGCGCCGAATTTCTGTGCCGGCGGATTCCAGTCCGAACTCCAGAGGAAGGGTATGCCGAATTTCTGCATAGACGGCCACGCGCCGTAGACCAGCGAGACGATGATGCCGGCCAGCGATGCGAGCGCAAGAAACGCAAATGCGCGCGTCAGGTTGGCGAAAATGAAATCGCCAAGCTGGGATGGCTTTTTACGTACGGATTGTTGCATGGTCAGAGCCGAGGGCGCCGGTGCCGCGATGGTAGCGCTGGATTGCGCGTGTGTCATGGGCGTGTGCAAAAATACCAGCGGGGCCGGTGGGTTTAACCGGCCCTGATCGCAGAGTTTGTGTTAAGCGTGCGGGGTTGCGGAAATTATTTTGCCGTCCAAATCGCTTTGCCGCCGGCGTCCTTGACTTGCGCTGCCCACACCCCTTTGATTTGCTTGGTGAGCGAGTCAGGCAGCGGCGCGTAGTCCAGCTCGGCCGCAAGCTTGGCGCCATTGGCAAAGGACCAGTCAAAAAACTTCATCACCTCCGTGCCCTGCGCTGGCTTGGCCTGCGCCGTGTGCAGCAGAATAAACGTCGCGCCGGTAATCGGCCAGCTCGCTTTGCCCGGCTGTTCGGTCAGAATCGCGCCGAAAGCCGCTTTGTTCCAGTCAGCACCCGCCGCTGCGGCTTTGAAGGTTAAGTCGTCGGGAGCGACAAATTGTCCGTCGAGATTCTTCAGTAACGTATGCGCCAGCTTGTTCTGCTTGGCATAGGCGTACTCCACATAGCCAATCGCGCCGGGCAGTCGCTGCACAAACGCCGCGACGCCTTCGTTGCCCTTGCCGCCCATGCCGGACGGCCATTGCACGGCTTGTCCTTCACCGATCTTCGCTTTCCACTCGGCGTTAACCTTGGACAGATAATTGGTGAAGATAAAGGTCGTGCCCGATCCGTCGGCGCGGCGCACCACGGCAATGTCCTGCGCCGGCAATTTTAATTTGGGATTCAGCTCGACTATCGCCTTGTCGTTCCATTTGGTGATCTTGCCCAAATAAATATCGCCCAGCACCTGGCCCGTCAGGCGCATGTCGCCGGGCTTGACGTCGGCTATGTTGACCACCGGCACCACGCCCCCGATCACCGCCGGAAACTGCATCAGGCCGTCTTTCGCAAGTTGTTCCTGACTGAGCGGGGCATCGGTAGCCCCGAAATCAACGGTCTTGGCGGTAATTTGCCGTATGCCGCCGCTGGAGCCGATCGACTGATAATTCATTTTTACACCGGTGGCCTTTTGATACGCTTCGGCCCATTTGGAGTAAATAGGGGCCGGAAAGGTAGCGCCGGCGCCGGTGATTTCTTGTGCGAAAGCGGCGCCGATGCCGGCAGCACCCAGAACCACAACGGCGACTGCGGATTGAATCGATTTGACCATGATCGTGTTTCCTCTTAATTTCATCGTGAATAAATGAAACGTTCTTCGGTTTATCAACAAGCGCGCAGTTTATGACATCAATGTGACAGATTCGTGACAGCGGCCTGTGGATAATTTTTCCTTAGTTATTGTTTATATTCAGTTTTTTGACTTCACGCTGGCGCGCCATATAATGACGGCAAACAACCCGCAAAGGTCGCCATGGACATCACGCCGCCGTACGGTTATCAGGAAGTCGTGCCCCTCACCAAGGAACACCACGTGGTGCTGCCGGTGGATGGCAAATTGCCGCCGGTATTTCGCGGCATGATGGTGATCCCGCTGTCGTATACCGAGATCAGCCTCGCGTGTCACGATTACCCGCTGGTGTTTGTCAGCAGCGACGAAGGCAAGACCGCAGTGGCGATGGCCGTGGTCGGGCTGGAGCAACAAAAAAATCTCTTTGTGTCGCCGGACGCCACCTGGGATCGCGGCGCCTACGTGCCCGCCTATGTGCGGCGCTACCCCTTCTGCATGACGCGCGTGAACGTGAGCGGCACTGAGCAGCCCGAGCGCATCGCCTGTGTGGAAAAACGCGCCGTCAGCGCCAAAGGCGACGCGTTGTATGACGCCAAGGGCGAGCCGCTGCCGGTGTGGGAAACCATGCGCAAACTGTTGTTTGAATTCGAAGCCGATCTTGCGCGCACCGAAGCCATGTGCAAACTCATTATCGAACTCGGTCTGCTGGAATCCTTCAACATGCAGGCCAAGCCCAACGAGGGCGAACCGTTTACGTTGTCCGGCATGTACCGCATCAACGAACAAAAAATTAACGAGCTGTCCGCCGACAAACTGAAAGAGTTGGTGCAAAACGGCGTGCTGCCGCGCATCTACGCGCACCTGATGTCGATGTCGAATTTTGCACGGCTGATGACGCGCCGGGCGGCACAATCCAAGCCCGCGAGTAAGCCCGTCGCCAAGGCCTGAGCTTTTCAGCCGGCAAAAGATCAGCGGATCAGCGCTGACTATCGATGAGCGGCGATTTGAGCGTCAGCACATTGCGTCCGCCGCGGCGCTGGTACTCGCACTGAGCGATGCTGCGGCGTATCAGCGACACGCCCAGCCCGCCGATGCGGCTGTCTTCGAGTGATAACGCGGGCCGCGGCTCCGCCAGTTCCAGCGGATTAAACGCCGCGCCGTCATCCTCAATGACAAGGATGGCGTGGCCTTGTTCCGCGCCGAACCGCAATTCGATGGCCCCGCGCACGCCCGGCGCGTAGCCGTAGCTGATGGTATTGGTCACCGCTTCATTCGCGGCCAGATCGAAGCGGTAACACAGCGCCTCTGAAAACCCCAGCGCTTTACAAGACTCGGCCACCCATGCCGACATAGGGCGCAACGAATCGAGATCGTTGTCGATACGCAGGTGGGGCGGCACGATATTTTCCTGTCACCTGTCAATTGCCCGTCACGGCCGCGCTGGCAGCGGACATATCGTGAAATACCGGCAGTATTGCGTTGATACCCGCCAATTCGAGCGTGCCGGCGACGAGTTCGGTAGGCTTGTATAAAACCAGCCGTCCGCCGCGCGCCTTGGCGGCCTTGGCCGACACCAGCAACGTGCGGATGCCTATGGATGCCAGAAAATCCACTTCGGTCATGTCTACGATAAAGGCGCCCTGGGTTACCGCAGTAACAGCCGTAAACTTGAGGTCTATTTCCTGCGCGCCGCGCACATCCATACGGCCACGCAACTTGACCATGGTAATCCCGCCATCGAGTTTTTCTGTTTCAAGTTCCATAGTCGCAGCCCTCGTAAACCCTACAGTCTATTGCGGATTTGTTACAGTTTTGCGACAGTCTTGCTATCCTGCGGCATCGGCGCTTGGGCGAGAGTGCTTTGCCTGATACGCTGCGTACAAAGGGAGCGAAGCGTAAAAATGAATAACCCAACACCCGATCCAAACATTTCGGCGCGGCCACAGGCGCTCGCCGCAAGCATCCGCGCCAACATCGAGCGCGTGATGTCCGGGCAAACGCACACTGTCA
>CAMDDY010000368.1 GCA_945893125.1 Bordetella parapertussis | reverse complement strand
CGTTCACAAATCGTGCGCACAGCGCACGCTACAACGCCCCCGGTCTTGCCCGCGTTGAAAACGGGGCGAATGCTGAATAGTCACGGCGAGGTTATGAAATACCTATTGATATTTTTTCTATTGGCGGGTCTCGCCGCCGTGGAATACTTGCACCACCGGTCGGACGGACACGCATCTCACGAGTTGGCGGGCGCCGCGCCACACGACAAGAGGGAAGGCGCTCGCGACATGCTGCGCCAGCACCTGCATAGTCATCGATAGCCCGACCGCGAATCCTTCCGGCATGGCGCAGGCATTGACCGCGGCCATCATGTTGTTGATGGCCTTGATGAAAATATCTCGGCTATTGAGGCTACTCCGACTTGATGTTTGCGGCGCGTATGACGCGACCGATGCGCTCGGACATGGCGCGCACGTAGGCGGCAAACTCCTCCGGCGAATTGCCGCCGGGGTCTAGCATCAGGTCGTCCAGGCGCTTTTTGAAATCAGCGCCGCCGACGGTTTCCGCCAGTTCGCGATTGTACCTGCGCACGATATCCGCGGGCGTTCCCGCCGGGACAAACGCGCCCAGCCAGCCGGTGACTTCAAATCCGGGCAGAATCTCGGCCACTGCCGGCACGTCCGGCAACTTCGGATTGCGCTTGGCGCTGACCACCGCCAACGGGCGCAACTTGCCGGTATTCTGCGCGACGAGCAACGGCGACTCAAAAATCATGTCCACCTGACCCGACATTACGTCGGGTAGCGGCGAGGTTTTATACGGCACATGCAGCAAGTCCACCCGCGCGGCCTGCTTGAACATTTCGCCGATGATGTGCGAAATGTGTCCCCGTCCGTACGAAGCGAAGGTATATTTTTCAGGCTGCTTGCGCGCGGCATCGATCAGTTCCTGCAGCGATTTGGCCTCCACCTTTTGACTCACCACCAATAGCGGCGCGCCGCTATACAGCAGCGTGACCGGGATGAAATCCTTGTGCGGATCAAAATTGAGTTTGTACAAAAAGGGGTTGGCGGTGAAGATGCCGCTCGCGCCGATCAACACCGTATAACCATTGGCGGGCGCTTTGGCCACGAGTTCTGCGCCGATGTTGCCCCCGGCGCCGGGCCGGTTGTCCACGATCACCGTCTGTTTCATGCGCTGCGTCATCCGCTCGGCGATCATGCGTGCCATGATGTCGCCCGCATTGCCCGGCGGGAATGGCACGACAAAACGTATCGGCCTGGCGGGAAAGGGTTCCGCCGCGCGGGCCGCCGGTAGCGTGGCGAGCGCGAGCACCCCCACTGCTAACAGACGAAGAATCATTTTTTGGCGCCGCCGCGGGATTTGAGCCATTCGTCGGCGTCGATCCACTCGGCCTGCCGGTTGCACGACGGCAGCGCCATCTCAACGAACAGCGGCGCAATGGTAGCGGGTGTTTTAAGCGTCATCGGATCTTCGTCGGGTGCGGCCCGCGCACGCATTTCGGTGCGCGTCGGCCCGGGACTGATGGTGTTGATGCGAATCGCCGATCCCTTGCCCTCGATGGCATAGATGCGCGCAACGGCTTCGAGCGCGGCCTTGGTAACGGCGTAGGAGCCCGTAGTGGCTTTGGCGTTGGTGGCCACCGCAGCACTCAGGAAAATCACGCGTCCGGCGTCCGATTTTTGCAACAGCGGATCCAGCCCCTGCAGTAATTGCAGATTGGCATGCACGTTAATCTGGAAACTCTGCTTCCACACGTCCAGCGGATAGTGCGTGATGGGTCGCCGCGCACCGAGTGACGCGCCGTTGGCGACAAAAATATCGAGGCGCGGGTAGGTTTTTGTGATTTGGCCTAGCGCGGCTTGAATGGAATCCGGTTTCTCCAAATCCAGCAGCAACGCGGTCGCGTTCCCGCCTGCGGCCTTGATCTCGTCCGCCACGCGATTGAGCGCGGCGAGATTGCGTGCCGCCAGAATGCACTGCGCGCCCTCGCGCGCATATTCCCTGGCGATGGCGACGCCGATACCGCGATTGGCGCCGGTGATCAGCGCGATACGTCCCGCAAGTTGTCCGCTCATGGTGTGTTCCTGAGGTTAGGGGTGTGAATTCACTATGCTACGAGAGACCCACGACCTCGGCCACGGCTTCAAGCTGCTCAACATGGCGGCCCACGGGATTAACGAGGAGATGGTTCGCACCGGCCGCAACCAGCGCTTCCAACTGCTCCCGCACCTGCGCGGGCGTGCCGTGGATGTCCCCGTCGCCGGCGCCGCCGGGCCTTTGATAGACAGCCGAGTACCAACGGTCGAGTTCGGCCTTGGCGGTATCGGTGCGCTCGGCCACCGACAGGAATACCCGCTTGGAGATCGGAAATTTTGCCGGATCGCGGCCCAGTTTTTCGAGCGCCTCGCGCAGAATCCGCACATACCCTCCGTAGTCAGTCGTGGTTGATGCGCCCGCGGCCATCCATCCGTCCGCCAGCTTGGCGGCGCGGCGAATCGCATCGGGATGCTGGCCGCCGAGCCAGATCGGCGGATGCGGCTTCTGCACGGGCTTGATCACCATGCCGGCATCGTGGAGCCGATAGATGCTGCCCGGATAATCCACCTTCGGCTGCGTCCACAGCGCCTTGATGATTTCCACGCCCTCGCGAAAACGGCGCACGCGATGTTCCGCGGGTATCTGAAACTCTTCGTAATGGTGTTCACGGCCGAGACCGAGGCCGAGGATCGCGCGGCCATTGCTCACATGATCGAGTGTGGTGAATTGGTGGGCCACGTGGCTGGGGTTATGCACCGGCAGCACCACCACCGCGACGCCGAGGCGGATGCGCGTGGTGACCGCGGCCGCGTACGTGAGGATCATCCCCGGGTCGAAGCTGAATACGTGATCCAGCGTGTTCTCGGTCACCCACAGGTCGCTGAATCCCAACGCTTCGGCACGCTCGGCGACGCGGCGCACCGTCGCCATGGAGATCGGATCGGGTGAGCGATGCGGCAGCGACATGCCGATGGGAATGCTGTCTTTCAGGGCCATGATGTTTACTCAGTTTTGATATGAATTTTTCGAAATGACGACAACCCGTTCACCGTAGGGGGCGCAGCGCGCACGCGTTACGCTGTTGCTACCCGTTCGCCGGATGCCGCTCGCCCATGCTCAGTCCGCGGAAATGCCCGCCTTCTTGATAATCGGCGCCCACTTATCGACCTCGGATTTGAGGAACGTGCGTAGTGATTCCGGATTCGCCAGCGCCACCGGCACGGGCGCTCCCCCCAAATCGGCGAGCCGCGTTTTGAACGTCGGGTCCGCCACCGCCACTTGCAACGCAACGACCAGTTTGTCCAGCACCGGCTTGGGCAAGCCCTTGGGCGCCCACAGGCCAAACCAGGAGACTGCCTCGAAGCCGGCCAGTCCCTGTTCGTCGAGCGTCGGCACGGCGGGCAGCGAGGCCACGCGCGTCTTTGCCGTAACCCCGTAGGTTTTAATGGTGCCCGCCTTGAGCTGCGACGTCGTGGTGCTGGTCTGATCACACAGCAGATCGACATGCCCACCCATCAGATCGATCATCGCCGGCGCGGCGCCCTTGAACGGCACCTGGGTGAATTCGGTCTGAATCGTGTTCATGAATAGCAGTGCGCACAGGTGTGCGGCGGAACCGGGCCCCGCATTGGCGAAAGTGAGCTTCTGCGCGTTCGCCTTGGCGTAGGGGATGAATTCCTTGAACGTGTTCGGCGGCAACCCGTTCCTGGCGACTATCATCATCGGCATGTCGGACACCCGGCCGATGTGTTCGAAATCGGTGAGGACGTTGTAAGGCAGGTTGCGAAAAAGCGCGGGTGCGGTCGCCATGCCGATGTTCATTATCAGCAGCGTGTAGCCGTCGGGCTTAGCCTTGGCGACCCGGTTGGTGCCGATGGTGCCGCTGGCGCCGGAGGGGTTATCGATAATCACCTGCTGCTTGAGCACGGTGCTGAGTACGGCGCCGAGATTGCGCGCCATCGCATCGCCCGGCCCGCCCGCCGGGAAAGGCATGACCAGCGTGATGGGTCTGGCCGGGTAATCCTGTGCCCGGGCGCCGCTCATAAACGCTGTCAACGCAACCATCAAGATTGCAAGCACGTGTTGCCGCTTTCTATCCATCTTTGCCCCCCGATTCAGGAATTCAGAGCTACGCCATCATGTTGCCGCCGGCGGTTATTCTCGCATAAACAAGTGTCGCCGTTATTCCGACAGTCATGCCGGGTCAATAGCGTTGCACCGGCCGGCTCGGCAACGCCGCTCGCACGCATCAGTCTGGTTTGATGTTTGCCGCAATCAGCACCTGTCGCCAGCGCTCGACTTCGGCGCGCAGCCACGTGCCGAGTTCTTCGGGGCTTGATCCTATCGCCACGGCGCCTTGTGCCGCGAGGACTTGTTGCACTTCATTAAGTTTTAACACCGCGCGAAAATCATCCGCGAGTTTGTTGATGATGGGGCGCGGAGTTTTGGCCGGCGCGAAAACGGCAAACCAACCGCTCGCATCGAACTTCGGATAACCGGATTCGGCGATAGTCGGCGCATCGGGCAGGGCAGTTGATCGTTTGCCGCTGGTGACCGCCAGCGCGCGCATGCGGTTCGCTTTGATCTGCGGCAGCGCGGCGATCAGATTGGTGATCGACGTTTCCACTTCGCCGGCGACCAGCGCCGTGACCGCAGGCCCTGCGCCTTTGTAGGGAATATGCATGATGCGCACGTCCGCCTGCTGCTTGAACATTTCCATCGCGAGGTGGCCGGTGCCGCCGTTGCCGCTCGATGAGTAGTTGATGGCGCCGGGTCGCGCTTTTGCCAACGCGACAAAATCTTTCACGCTTTTTGCGGGTATCGACGGATGAACCAGCAGCACGTTGGCGGCAGTGCCCAGCAACGTCACGGGTTCGAAACTGCGTACCGGATCGAAGGGCAGCTTCGCTATCAGCGACGCATTAACCGC
The DNA here is from genome assembly GCA_945893125.1 of Bordetella parapertussis. Lineage (GTDB taxonomy): Bacteria > Pseudomonadota > Gammaproteobacteria > Burkholderiales > SG8-41 > UBA5216. The sequence continues at coordinate 385 of CAMDDY010000368.1, read as the reverse complement.
GTGTGTACCGGTGGTGATTAACAGCGTGTAGCCGTCGGCGGGTGCGCGCGCCACCAATTCGGTGCCGATGACCGTGCCGCCGCCGGCGCGGTTGTCGATGACCAGCGCGTGTCCCCAGCGATCAAACAGCCGGGCGGCAATCTGGCGGGCGATGATGTCGGTGCCACCGCCGGGCGGGTAGGGCACCACGGCGCGCACGGCGGCGTTGGGGAAGGGGACCACGGATTCCGCTGCACTGGCCGTGCTCGCGGGCAAAACGCTGGCGAACAGGCCGCACAGCAACAGTGCGTTCCGCGCGATGTTATGCATGGGTGGTTGCGGCGCACACCGCTGCTATCAGAGGGCGCACGCTCGGCGACGATTCGATTTGTGAGGCGGTATCAAT
>CAMDDY010000367.1 GCA_945893125.1 Bordetella parapertussis | reverse complement strand
GTTCGCCGTTGCGCGCGAGACCTTGACCACGGCGGCCCATGTGTCGATCTCGCTCGCCCGGTAGCGGCGGAAGTGCTCGGACGAGCTGCCGGTCGCCGTTGTGCCAGTGGCGGCGAGCCTGTCCCTGACATCCGCCAGCGCCATGATTCTGAGCAATTCGGTATTCAGTTTCCTGACGATGGCCGCTGGCGTACCCGCCGCGGCCAATACGCCATACCAGACACTCACGTCGACCCCGGGAATGGATTCTGCCATCGTGGGCACCTCGGGCGCCGCCGGCAGGCGTTTGTCGCCCGACACACCAATCGCCCGCAGGCGTTCCGCCCGTACCTGTGGCAGCGCGCTGAGCGCCACGGAAAACATCACATGCATGCGTCCCGAGATTAACTCCGCCAGCGCGGGGCCTCCGCCCTTGAACGGCACGTGAACAAAGTCGATGCCCGCCTTGGTTTTGAGCAATTCCATCGCGAGGTGATTGGTGGAGCCGTTGCCTGACGAGGCATAGTTCAGTTGTCCCGCTCTGGCTTTCGCCAGCGTGATGAGTTCGTTAACGGTGCGCGCCGGCACGGTGGGATGTAGCAGCAGAAAGTTGGGCGCATCCGCGATTAGTGCGACAGGCGCAAGATCGCGCAGCGGATGATAGCCCTGCTGTGGATACAGGCTGATGTTAATCGCGACGCTGCTGGTGGTGACCAGCAGGGTGTAGCCGTCGGGCTGCGAGCGCGCGACTATCTCGGTACCGATATTGGTGGCCACGCCGGGCCGGTTGTCGACGACCGCCGGGCGCCCCCAAGCCTCGGTCAGTTTCTGACCAATGATGCGGCCCAACTGGTCGGTTGAGCCACCGGGTGCGGCGGGCACGACGATGCGCAACGGGCGGCTGGGATAAGCGGATTCAGGTTCCGCACCATTAGCGGTGCCGATCAAGGCTATCGCGGCGAAGGCCGCTAATAGGGCAGGGCACAGAGGCATGGGTGTGCAAGTATCAGCTCAATCGATGCGTGCGCCTGATTCGCGCACCACCTTGCTCCACTTCGTTAGTTCACTGCGAATAAAGGCCGCGAACTGCGCCGGCGAGCCGCCCACCGGTTGGCTGCCATCCTCGAACATGCGTGCCTGTAAGTCGGGCAGAGTCATAATCTTCATCAGTGCTGCGGACAATTGCGCGATGATTTCTCTGGGCGTGCCGGCGGGCGCCAATATTCCATACCAGCCGATGGTTTCAAAACCCGGCAGCGCGGACTCCGCGATGGTGGGCACATCAGGCAGCGAGCGTGAGCGCTGCAGACTGGTTACCGCCAGCATATGCAGCTTGCCAGACCGGGCGTGAGGCAGGGTGGAAATGATGCCGCCGAAATAGAGCGTAATATGCCCGCCGAGCAAGTCGGTGAGCGCGGCGCCACCGCCGCGATAGGGCACATGCACCATTTTCACACCTGCCATGGTATTGAAAAGCTCGCCCGCAAGATGGGGCGATTGTCCACTGCCTGGCGATGCAAAATTGATTTCACCGGGGCGCGCCTTTGCCAGTGTAATGAGCTGACGCACCGATTTCACCGGGAGTGATGGGTGAGCGACCAGCAACAGCGGTGAGCTGGTCAAGTGCGTGATGGGCGCAAAGTCGCGCACGGCGTCAAAAGCCAGGTTGCGATACAGATTGGGATTGACGCCAAACGCCGTGTTGACCAGCAACAGCGTGTAGCCGTCGGGCGCCGACTTCGCGACAAATTCGGTGCCAATATTACCTGCGGCGCCGCTGCGGTTCTCAATAACCACCAGTTGGCCCAGACTCTCGCTGAGTTTGGGTGAGACCGTGCGGGCGAGGATATCGGTGCCGCCACCCGGTGCAACCGGTACGACCAGGCGTACCGGCTTGACGGGGTAGCCCTGTCCCAAGGCACTGGTGGATGCAGCCAGTGTGAACGCGAGCGCCAGACTTAAAGCGGCATGCATCATGAACCCATCAGAGTCGTAGCGCTGCGAGCGCATTCTCATAAAAAATCTTGCGCCGGCGGTCTGCCGGCAAGGTGCGCAGTGTCTGTCCCGGCATATCGTTATCCCAATGCGGATAGTCGGTACTGAACATGATCTGGTCAAAGCCCATCAGTGCGATCAGGGTGTCGAGATCTTTCGGGTTGGCAGGCTCATCCAGCGGCTGAGTGGTAAAGCGCATCTGCTCATAGACATACTCGATAGGCGACTTCTTGACCCAGGGCACTTCGTGGCGCAGCGAACGCCACGTGCGGTCCATCCGCCACAACAATGGCAATAACCAGGTGAAACCATACTCAACGAAAATGAATTTCAGGCGCGGGTAGCGCTCAAGCGCCCCGCTGAAGACCAGGCTGTTTACATTGGATTCGGCCGCCTGCGTCAAGGTGACGTAGCGTTCGACATAGGAGTCGGGGTTGCCCCCCGCGGATATCGGGGTTCCGAGGTAGATGGAGTCCGTGCCCGTGACGTGCGTGAGTATCGGCAATCCCATCTCCTGGGCTGCTTCATAGACGGGCCAGAAGTAACGATTACCCATCAGGATATTGATCGGCGGCAGCGATACCGCGCAGATTTGAGGCTGCGCGCCGATACGGCGGATTTCCGCTGCCGCTTGTTGCGGATCCTGCACCGGTATCGACATTGCGAATTTCAGCCGCGGGTCAACCGGCAACCACTGGTCGAGAAAATAATCATTAAAACCCGTGGTAAGCACAACACTTTCGTCGGTATTGGCGAGCGTGGCGGCCAATGCGCCGGTTTGCAGGCAGTTGAGGATCGCCGCATCCACGCCGTGGGTGTCGAGCAGGTGGCTGCACATGAATGCGACGTCGCTGCCTCCCACGCCGCCCTTGGGGGGCGCGGCGTCACCGCGGATCGCCGAGCCGTTGGGATGCTGAAAGCGCATCGTGAGATTGCTGTTATTTACGCCGGCGCGCTTGCGCTTGAAGCGTTGACACCACGCTTCGGGCATGTAGGGATAGATGGCTTCCACGCCACCCGCGACGTAGGGATGGACATCGCAGTCGATGATTTTTTGCTCACGCCGCTGGCTGGCCTCTACAGGCTCCGGTGCATTCATCGTGGCTCCATGGGAAGTAACGGGGTAATGCCGGGGGCAATGGCGCAAGCGCCTGTCCCTGATTCGCCAAAGGTCACTGTATGCCACGGTGCCGGTGCGGTCAACCGGGAACCTGGAAGGGGACTGGCAGTGGTCTGTTATTGCAGCGAAGCGCGCTGACAGGGGCAAGGAAATGCGGTAACTTCGTTTGCCCTGCCACCAACCGACGACTGCCGCCATGCGAGCCACCCCATTACTCGTTAATACTGTGTGCGTGGTGAGCCTGTGGGCTGCGGTGTGCGTAGTGGCCCCAGCCCAGACGCTGTCAACGGCGTCGGCATCCGAGGGCTATCCTGTCAGGCCCGTCAGACTGGTGACACCCTTCCCGCCGGGCGGCGGCACCGACATCCTGTCTCGCGCGCTCGCGCCCCGCTTGACCGACTATCTGGGCAGCGCCGTGATCGTTGAAAATCGTGCGGGCGCTGGTGGTATGGTGGGCATCGAGGCCGTCGCGAAATCGGCGCCCGACGGTTATACGGTGATGCTGGTGTCGGGCAGTCTGACGATATTGCCCAGCCTGTTTGCCAACGTGCGTTACGACGCGGTCAAGGACTTCGCGCCGATTACACTGGCCACGCGCCAGCCTTATATCGCGGTGGTGCATCCGTCGTTGCCGGCAAGAACGTTTCGTGATTTTCTCGCGCTGGCACGTGCGCGTCCGGGGCAGATCACGTACGCATCGGCGGGTAGTGGCGGCGCTGGCCATCTGGGCGTGGAATTGCTGAAAACCATGGTCAAGGTGAAGCTGGTGCATGTACCGTATAGAGGCGCCGGCCCGGCGCTGATCGACTTGCTTGGCGGACATGTTTCGCTGATGTTTGCCAGCACGCCGTCATCGATGCCGCATGTCAAAACCGGTCGTTTGCGTGCGTTGGCGATGACCGGCGCGCAGCCGTCGGCGGCCATGCCCGACGTGCAGACCATTGCGGCGTCGGGTGTGCCGGGCTTCGAAACCTACGGTTGGTACGGCTTGCTCGTTCCCGCAGGCACGCCGCCGTCGATCATCACGCGTCTGCATGCAACGATCCTTAAGGCGATGGCGGCGCCGGAAGTGAGCGAGCGTATTGTCGCGGATGGGTCAGAGAAGGTGGGTAACACGCCGGAACAGTTCGCGGAATACATTAAACGTGATATTCCCAGGTGGGCGAAAGTGATCAAGGAATCGGGCGCACGCGCCGACTAACAAGTACCCGGGATGGGGAGATTCGATGAACGAAACACGCGTACTCGCTGAATTTACGGCAACCGCAACGTTTGCGGACTTGCCGGACAATGTGATCCAGCATACCAAGCATCTGGTACTCGACCATTTCGGCGTGGCACTGTATGCCGCACAGACGCCGTGGGGCCGCATCGCACAAAAATACGCGAAGAAATTTACCGCGGTGGGCGATTGCACGGTGTATGGGCAATCGTGGAAAACCAGCGCGCAGCATGCGGCATTCGCCAACGGCCTGTGCGCACACGGCTATGAACTGGATGACAGTTTCGAGGGCGGCTACTGCCATCCGGGAGCACCGACTATTTCAGCGGCGCTTGCCGTCGCGGAGGAGCGCAACGCGACGGGAAGGGACTTTCTTCTTGGCGTCATCATGGGGTACGAAACGATGACTCGCGTGAGCCTCGCGCTGGCCCGCGAGTGGAACAAGTTTCACCATGCCACGGCGCAAGCCGGTGTATTCGGCGCGGTGGCGGCATCCGCCAAGATCATGGGCCTTGACGCCGCTCACGTCACCAACGCGTTTGGTCTTGCCGGAAGCATGGCGTCGGGCGTGATGGAGTTTGCCAATGACCCGCAAGGCACGATGGTCAAACGGCTGTATGGCGGGTGGCCGTCGCAAAGCGGCGTGGTCGCGGCCTGGCTGGCCGGTGAAGGCCTTACCGGGCCTGCGACGATACTCGAAGGGCGGCAGGGCTTCCTGCGGGGCATTTCACCGAATGTGAATCTCGCGCCGGTGACAGCAGGCCTTGGCCGTGACTACCAGATGCTCAAGACAGTCTTCAAGCCGTATGCCACCTGTCGCGCATTTCACCCGCTGATCGAGGGTATTGCCGAATTGCGCACCCGGCATGGCGTGACACCGGGCAATCTCGTGCAGCTAGACATTGGTGTTCGCGAAAGCATAGTCAGCTACCAGATTGTCTATGAGCCGAAATCGATCATGGCGGCGCAGTACAGCATGCCGTTTGCGACCGCGCTCGCGCTGTCGAGGGATCTTGCCGATCCGCGCTC
>CAMDDY010000366.1 GCA_945893125.1 Bordetella parapertussis | reverse complement strand
ATCGTGTTTATGTGCGTGAAATCGAATGACCATCGCTGGCTGGCGGAATTTATCAAGCCCTATCTCAAGGCCGACGGCGTGTTCGTCGCCATCCAGAATGGCTTTAACGAAGACTCGCTTGCCTCCATCATCGGCAAGCAGCGCCTGATCGGCTGCGTGGTCGAGCTGTCGGCGGAAATTTTCAATCCCGGTTTTGTGAAGCGCAACACCACGCACAAGACCACCTGGTTGTCGGTGGGCGAGCACGACGGCTTTCTCACCGAGCGCGTGAAGGAGATTCAATCCATCCTGAACCACGTGGGCCGCTGCGACATCACCGGCACCATTCAGAGCGCGAAGTGGACCAAGTTGATCGCCAACAGCATGACCATGGGGCCGTTCGGCTTGCTGGGGCTGGGCAACACCGATGCCGCGCATCTACCCGGCATGTTTGAATTGTCGGTGCAGATCGGCAAGGAATCCGCGACCGTCGGCGAAGCGATGGGCTTGCGCATGGAACCGATTTTCGGGCTGCGCGCCGACGAATTCGCCGGCACCACCGAAGAAAATATCGTCACCGCGATGAAAACATTACTTGGCCATGTCAGCCGCGGTCGCACCGCGCCGATACACGATCACATGAAGGGGCGCGTCAGCGAAATGGCGTTCATCAGCGGGCTGGTGGCGCGCAAGGGCCGCGAGTTGGGCATCGACGTGACGTGCAATGCAGCAGTCGCGGAGATCGACCGGCAAATCAATCGCGGCGAGATCGAAATGAGGCGGGAAAATTTCGAGTTGTTGAAACAGATGGCAGGGAAGTAGCCGCGAGCAAGCCGGTAAATCAACCGTAGGATGGGTGGAGCGCAGCGCAACCCATCACAAACACAATGGCAACTTGGGTTGTGATGGATTACATCCATCCTACGCCCTCGACTGCGGAACAATAACGTGCTGCGGCCCGATCTCGGATACCCGGTTGCACGACACATTCGCCATGCCGCGGCTGATTTCGCCGCGATAGATATCCAGCGCGCGCGTGGCCCCCGCCTCCCCCGCCGCCGCCGTGCCGTACAGCGTGCTGCGCCCGATCAGCACCATTTTCGCGCCGAGTGCGAGCGCCTTCACCACGTCGCTGCCGCGGCGCACGCCGCTGTCGAAGATGATGGTGGTGCGATCGCCCACGGCCTTGACGATTTCCGGCAGCACTTCGATGGGCGCGGGTGCTGCGTCGCAGTTGCGTCCGCCGTGATTCGAAACGATCACGCCATCGGCGCCGAGTTCGACGGATTGGGATGCGTCATCGGGATGCAGCAGGCCCTTCACCAAGAGCTTGCCGGGCCAGATGTCGCGCAGCGCTTTGAGGTCGTCCCAACTGAGTGAGTCGCTGCGGGTATCCTTGGTGCCGCCATAAGCGGTGGTGATTTTGCCTTTTAATTCGTCGGGAAAATTCACCCGCTCGGGCAGGCCGCCGTTTGCGATATAGCGCCCGAGCACGCCGAACATCCAGCGCGGGTGCGTCAGCACATCAACGGTGTTTTTGCTGTTGTATTTGAACGGCACGGAGAAGCCGTTGCGCTTGTTGTATTCGCGGTTGCCGGCCACCGCGCCGTCCACCGTCACCAGCAGCGCCTCGAACCCCGCCGCCGAGGCGCGGCGCACCAGTTGGTGCGACAGCTTGCGGTCGGCCCACATATAGAGTTGCATCCACAACGTGCCGCCGACTTCACCAGCCACTTCCTCCATGCTGGTGATGGAGCCGGTGGCGAGCGAAAACGGAATGCCGGCGGCCTTGGCGGCGCGCGCGAGTTCGAGCTCGCCCTTGTACCACATCATGCCGGCCGCCCCCGTGGGCGCGATGCCGATGGGCATTTTGTGTTCTTTGCCGTAGATGGTGGTGTCGAGTTTGCGTCCGGAAACATCCACCAGCATGCGCGGGCGGAACTGGATGCGCTCGAACGCTTCGCGGTTGTTGCGCAACGCCACCTCCTCTTCGGTGCCGCGATCGACAAATTCAAACAGCCACTTCGGCAGACGCCGCTTGGCCATGTCGCGCAGGTCGAAAATATTGTGCGCGTCTTCTATATTCGGAAAAATCATTCTGGCTCCCTGGTTCGATTGCATCGCCGTCACCGGCCCTTGTGCTACCGCGTGATGATATCAGCGCGCCAGGCGGTGCGGGCTACTACCCGGATTCCCGCTTTCGCCAGAATGCGAACACGTTACCGCGCCACCGCCACCCCCGGCGCGTAATTCACGCGCTGCACTTCGGCGATCCTCCCGCCGCCGACGCGCCCTTCCACCAGTTCATAACCCATCAGCGCAAACACCCGTCCGCCGATAAACAGCGGGCGCGAGTTGCCGTACCAATCCACGCACGAGGCGCGGCAGCCGTCGTTGAGATTGCCAGTGGCGGGCGTGGCATCCAGCGCGCCGATTTCGCTTAAACGCAGCGACTGGTTTTTCAGAAACAACACCGCCGCCGAGGCATTGCGCAGTTGTTGTGAGCCAGGACGGCCCGCGCCGACCACCGGTAGGCCCACCGTGCCCTCGCTCTCGCTCTCCGGCTTGTAGAAAAATCCATGGCTGCGCGTTTCGCCTTGTGCTGAGTCCTTACGGGTGTAGCGGTCGGCGGGCGTGGCCTGCGCGGCGAGTTTCAGGCTGGTGAAATGCAAATCCTGACCGTCGGTGCCGATGACCACCGCGTCGCGGCCCAGGGCTTCGATGCGATCCACGCCATGCGCGAGCGGCACTTCCTGCGCGTTCGCATTGTCGGCGTAGCGCACGGCGATCACCTGTGAATTCAGCGTGCGCGGCGCGCGGCTCCAGCCAGCACCCGCGCCGTAGAGCAGGTATGGCCCGACGTAACGACTTTGCAGCGCGCCGGATTGCACCTTCGGCAGCGCGCGATACGCCGACGCAGGCGCTGCATCGCGGCCATTGGAAAAACTCGCCAGCGGCACGCGCATCAGCGCCATATCGCCCGAATTCACTTCCGCCGCCCACATGCCATCGCCGCGTCCGTTGGAGCGCAGCAGCACGTTCAAGTGGGCATCGTCGCCTTCGAGAAACGAAAACTGATCGATGGGACTGCCGGCGGTTTTCAGCGCACTGGGCGCCGTGCCGTCGAGCGGAATACGAAACACCGCCGAATTGACGACTGTTCCCGCGGGCTGACGACGATAGGCGGTTGTCCACACGAACACCGAGCCGGACGACACATAAAACACGCGCCCCGGCGCGCCCAGCACCGCCGTGCTTTCACAATCAAACTCCGCTTTTGCCAGATCACACACCGACACCGTATGTAACGCCACGCCCTGATACGGATCGAGTTCGTCGTCGGTGCGGTAGATGCGCGTGGCGGGCGCGATGCGCTTGAAGTCGGCAGCGGTGGCGCTTTTATCCCACTTGCGCAGCGCGGGAAACGACGGGAACGGATCGGGCGTAAACGGATTTAACCGCAGCGGCGAATAAAAAATCAGCTTGCCGCCGACCAAGCGGCTGGCGTAATTGCGCGAGGAGTAATAATCGTTCGAGCGCAGGTGATAGGTGGATTTGTATTTGAGCGCGCCGTTGGCGGCAATCTCGAACAAGCCGATCTCCGTGCCGCCGCGCTGATAGCTGTAGCCGATGACAATAATGGTGTTGCCGTGCATCAGCATCTCGTCGTACCACGCGCCGCGCGGATCGATGCCGTCGCCGTAGGCATCGACCGTGGACACCGGCCGCAGATCACGATCACGCACATTCACCGTGAACAACCGCCCGCGCCGCAGAATCACCAGATGCTCGCCGTGCAGCTTGACGATGCCGCCTTCGTCGACACCGGCGTGCTGCACGTTGGTGACGGAATCGGCGGCGCCCGCGACAGCAGACTCCGCCGCTTTCGCCATGGGCGCGGGTGGCGGCGATGCCGACGACAGCGCTCCCATGCCGGATTGCTCCTGCATCAACGCACGCGCCTCCAGGCGTTGCTTGCGCTGTAATTCAACGCGGCGCTGCTGCTCTTCGTGCCAGCCCTTGAAGAGATCGCGTAATTCCTGTTCATTCTTGAACGCCGGCAAGGTCGCGCGCGGCGCGGTGGGGTTGGCGGTGGCGCAGCCGGTCAACGCGCTTAACGTCAGCAACGCCGACAGCGCGGCAACAGCGAGTGGATATTTGTGATGCTTCATGGTGAGTCCTTTCCCGTTGTGTGTTGTGCAGGCGCAATGGTCGCCATAGTCATAAGTATTTGTTTTTAAACAAAATTATGATGGCCGCTGCGTGCTCCACTACTATAAACGGAGCGGCGCGGGAAATGGGGTTAAGGATGCCGTCGCCAAGATCGCGGCGCGGCTGCGGGGGTCGCTTAACCTTCGCCAAGCGCGTAACCCGCAACTCGGGCGTCAATAAGCGCAGCGCATTGCGCCGGCAGTAGCGTGACGCAACCACATGCGGCGCAATGCCCTACGGTTATTGCGCCCTTCGCGGGCTGGGACGGCCTATAGTGGTTTGATCCCGGCATCTTTAGCGATCTTGCCGAAAATGACAATCCAGTCCGCGTATTTTTTTCGTAATTCCTCCGGACTACTTGGTGCGGGTTCCAATCCTGCTTTCAGGAAGCGGTCGCGCACGTCCGGCATGGCCTGGGCACGACCGATTGCAGCGTTGAGCGATGCAACAATGTCAGGACGCATGCCCCCTGGTCCGAGGATACTATTCCATGCCGGCATTTCGTAACGCGGCAGCCCCGCCTCGTGCACTGTCGGTACGGTAGGCAACATGGGCGAGCGCGTGGTGGTCGTCACGGCAAGCACGCGCAGCTTGGCCTGATTGGTTACTACGATGGTAGCGGGTGGAAACATATAGTCGACCTCACCGGAAATGACGCCGACGATAGCCTCGTTAATGGCCTTGTACTGAATTTCAACCGCATCGATGCGCGCCATGTTGTTAAAAAGCATCACGCTCCAGTAGGGTATCTGCCCGGGCCCCAGCGTCGCGAACGTCAGCTTGCCCGGACGGGATTTGGCAAGCGCAATATATTCCTTCACATTGCGCGCCGGAACAGACGGATGCACCACCAGAAAAAACGGCGCTATTGCAGCAAGGGAAATCTGCGTAAAGTCGCGCAGCACGTCATAGGTGACGGCGGCATTGACGTAGCGCGCGCCCGCCATCGAGCCGCCGCCCAGCAACAGCGTGTAGCCGTCCGGCGGCGACTTGGCTACCAATGATTGGCCGTCTCTATTCAGCCTGAATCAGGCGAAGGTGGACGCCCTATGAAAGTCTGGCGCAGCACCTCGAACATATTATGACCCTGTTTGTGCATGGTATCGAGATAGGAGCGGATGGTGCAGAAGGTCTGCGCGCCCTGCATTGTGCGAA
>CAMDDY010000365.1 GCA_945893125.1 Bordetella parapertussis | reverse complement strand
GCGATCTCGAACGTTTTTTCAGCCCTGAATCCATCGCCATCATCGGTGCTTCGCAAGACCTGGTCACCATCAGCGGCCAGCCGTTGAGCCATCTGATTAACCACGGCTACACCGGCAAGCTGTATCCGGTGAATCCGCGTTATCAGGAGATTCTCGGCCACAAGTGCTACCCGTCGCTCGCGGACTTACCCGAGACGCCGGATCTGGCGCTGATCCTCATCAACGCCTCGCGCGTGGCTGACATGCTGGAGCAGTGCGGCAAGAAAGGCGTGCCGTATGTGGTGATTTTCAGTTCCGGTTTTTCAGAGATGGGCGGCGAGGGCGTGGCGCTGCAACAACGGCTGTCTGATATTGCGCAACAATACAACATTGGCGTCGTCGGCCCCAACTGTCAGGGCATGATGAACGTGGCGGACAAGGCATGGGCAGGTTTCGGCTCGGTGTTTTTCGCCCAGGACTATCCGGCGGGGCGCGTCTCCATGGTGTCGCAGTCGGGCGGATTCGGCTTTTCGGTGTTGAGCCTGTGCTCGGAAGGCGGACTCGCATTCCGGCAGATGGTGACCACCGGCAACGAACTCGGCGTGTCCTCGCTCGAATTCATCGAATACTTCGTGCGCGATCCGCACACCGATATCATCGTGTGTTACCTCGAAGGCGCGCGCGACGTGGCGCGCATCCCGGAGATCGGCCTCAAAGCGATGGACGCGGGCAAGCCGATACTGATGTGGAAGGTGGGCAACACCGACGAAGGGCAAAAGGCGGCGGCCTCGCACACCGCCAACCTCGGCGGCGCGATGGCGCTCTACAAGGCGGCGTTTAAACAAAGCGGCATCATTCAGGTGGACGACATACAGGATGTCGTCGATTACGGGCGCATGTTCCGCTGCGGCAAGCTGCCGCGCGGCAACCGCATCGCGATGATTACGGTGTCCGGCGGCGCGGGCATTTTGATGACCGACGAGTGCGTGTCGCGCGGCATGCGGCTTGCAGAGCTTGCGCCGCAAACGGTGGAGAAGCTGCGCGAATTCGTGCCGTCGTTCGGCTCGCTTGCCAACCCGGTGGATGTCACGGCGGCGATTTTTAACGACCTCGCGTTGATCCGGCGCACGCTGCAAGCCATCGTCGATGATCCGGGTGTGGATTGCATCGCGCTCTTGAATGCCTCGTTGCAAGGCGAAATCGCCACCAAGATCGCCGCCGAGATCATCGCCATCGCCAACACCACGGAGAAGCCGATAGCCTGCGCGTGGAGCGCACGCGACGTGATGGCGAAGGACGCCTACGCGCTGCTTGATGAAGCGCGTATCCCGCATTACAAATCGCCGGTGCGCTGCGGCGGCGCGTTCGCGGTGATGAGCAACTACGCGCAAGACAAACGCCGCATCGAAGCGCAGCGCGGCGAGCGCCCGTTGGTATTGAAAAAAACACAATCAAAACAGCTACTTATAGGAAGAACAGCGGATGTCGCCGAGTACGAGGCGAAGAAGGTGCTGGCCGAATACGGCATCCGCGTAACGCAGGAAGAACTTGCCGTCACGCGCGATGCCGCATTGGTGATAGCGAAAAAAATCGGCTACCCGGTGGCGATCAAAGTGCAGTCGGCGGATATCTCGCACAAGACGGAAGCGAAGGCCGTGAAGTTGGGTTTAAGTTCAGATGCCGAATTAAGCGCCGCCTACGACGAAGTGCTCGCCAACGCCAAAGCCTACAACGCCAAAGCAAAAATCGACGGCGTGCTGGTGCAGGAAATGCTGCGCGGCGGCACCGAAGCGATATTGGGCATCACCAATGATCCGCTGTTCGGCCCGGCGGTGATGTTTGGGCTGGGCGGCATCTTCGCGGAGATCATGAAGGATGTGTCGTTCCGCTTGGCGCCGGTGACGTTGCCGATGGCGCGCGAGATGATTACGGAGATTAAAGGCTACCCGTTGCTGACGGGTGCGCGTGGCCGCCCGCATGCGGACATTGATGCGCTGGCCGACGCGATAGTAAAGCTTTCCGCGCTGGCGGTGGATTTGAAGGATCAGGTTGCCGAGTTGGACATTAACCCGTTGTTCGTGATGGAGAACGGCAAGGGTGTGGTGGCGGCGGATGCTTTGATCAGACCCAGGGTCAAGGGCTAAAACCTTTGACACAGATTTACGCAGATTTACGCAGATGAGTTCAACACCCTTCACGTCATTCCCGCGAAAGTGGGTTTGGTTCTATCTGCGTAAATCTGTGTCAAAAACGTTTTTGATTTTTTGAGGTGCAATCATGAATCCATACACCACTGAAGAGCGCGCATACGCGGACGAAGTCGCCCGTTTCTTGCGCAAGGAAGTTGATCCGCGTTCGCGCGAGATTGAAGAAAGCGATGCCATCCCCGATGAGCTGATGAAGCTCGCGCGCGAGATGGGCTTGTTCGGCATCACCATACCTGAACAATACGGCGGCAGCGGCCTGACGCTGCGCGGCAAGTGCGCCATCGAAGAAGAAATGGGCAAGACCAACTACGGGTTTGCCACGGTGATCGGCAACCACACCGGCATCAGTACCGCCGGCATCGTCGCGCTGGGCAACGAAGCGCAAAAGAAACAATATCTGCCCAGGATGGCGAGCGGCGAATGGGTGGGCACGTTTTCGCTGACCGAGCCGCAGGCCGGGTCGTCGCCCGCCGACATGCGCACGATGGCGGTGAAAAAAGGCGACCGTTATATTCTTAACGGTGAAAAAATTTACATCACCAACGCCAACATTGCGAACGTGTTCACCGTGATGGCGATCACGGATAAATCGAAAGGCATCAAGGGCATTTCGGCGTTTATCGTTGAGCGCAGCTTCAAGGGTTTTTCCGTCGGCAAGAATGAATTAAAAATGGGTATGCACGGCTGCTCCACCGCGCCGCTGGCGTTTACCGACTGCGAAGTGCCCGCCGAAAACCTGCTCGGCGGCGAGGGCCTGGGTTACATCCAGGCGATGAAAACGCTCACTGCCGGGCGCGTGACGGTTTCCGCGCGCTGCTGCGGCATGATGGATCATCTGATTAACCGCTGCGTTGATTACATGAAAGTGCGTACGCAGGGCGGCAAAAAACTCGCCGAACATCAGGGCCTGCAATGGATGCTGGCGGATATGAGCGTGCAGCGCGACGCCGCGCGCGGCCTCACCTATCGCGCGATTGATGCACTGATGCGCGGCGAACGCGGCACCATGGAAGCCTCCGCCGCGAAGCTGTTTTCCACCGAAGCGCTGGGCAAGGTGGTCGATTGCGCCGTGCAGATTCACGGCGGCATGGGCTATATGCGCGAGGCAGGCATTGAAACCACGTATCGCGATGCCCGTATCGTGCGGATTTATGAGGGCTCGTCGGAGATACAGCGCAACATCATCGGCGGTCTGCTGCTCAAAGACTAATATTATAAATATTTGTTTTTAAAGGAATATTTGTGGCCAATGTTAAAGCGCTATTAAGTCTTGAAGGGCAAATCAGCGTCGTCACCGGCGGCGCCACCGGCATCGGTTTGCAGATGGCGAAGGGCCTCGCCGAAGCCGGATCAAACATCGTGCTGTGCTCGCGCAAAGTGGAGGTGTGCGAGGCGTCGTGCGCTGAAATCGAAAAGCTTGGCGTCAAAACGCTGGCGGTGAAATGCGATGTCACCCAGCCCGAACAAGTTGAGGCGATGAAAGACGCTATCCTCGCCAAGTTCGGCCGCGTCGATATGCTGATGAACAACGCGGGCCGCGCGTGGGTGGCGGCGCCGGAAGATACGCCGATCGATCGCTGGCAGCAGGTGATGGATTTAAACCTCAACGCGGCGCTGATCTGCTCGCAAGTGATTGGGCGCGAATTCATCAAACAAAAGCGCGGCAAGATCATCAACATCGCCTCGATTGCCGGCATCGTGGGGCGCAACCCCAAGGCGTACAGCAGTATCGCCTACAGCACCAGCAAGGGCGCGCTGGTGCATTTCACCCGCGATCTGGCGGTGAAGTGGGCGATACACAACATCCAGGTCAACTGCATCTGCCCCGGTTTTTTTGTCACGCCGCTGAACGAAAAGCTGTTCGAGCGCAACCGCGAAAATCTCGAAGCCGAAGTGCCGTCACACCGCACCGGCGGGCCGGATGACCTTAAAGGCGCGGCGGTGCTGCTGGCGTCACGTGCGTCGGACCACATCACCGGTGTGATATTGCCGGTGGATGGTGGGACAGTGGCTTGGTAGTAATTTCTGGAAAACACTTGACACAGATTTCGCAGATTTACGCAGATTACATCAACACCAACCTCGTCGTTCCCGCGAAGGCGGGAACCCATAACACAGTTTGCCGAAGCCACGTGCGTTATGGATTCCCGCCTTCGCGGGAATGACGGGTTGGATTTTAATCTGCGTAAATCTGCGAAATCTGCGTCAAAAAAAGGTTTTAAACAATGTCCAACAACGACCGCAAATACCCCGATCTCCACGACCATCTCGCCGCGCTGAAAAAAGCCGGCCTCTTGCTGACCGTTGATCGTGAAATCGACAAAGACTCAGAGATGCATCCGCTGGTGCGCTGGCAGTACGTCGGTGGCATCGAGCAGAATGAACGCAAAGCGTTCCTGTTCACCAACGTGGTCGATGGCAAGGGGCGCAAGTACAAATTCCCCGTGGTGGTGGGCGCGCTGGCTGCCAACCCGGCGGTGTACCTGATGGGTATGCAGTCATCCGCCGAGGATGTCGAAAAGCGCTGGGGAGATGCCACTGCGAATCCGATCCCGCCGCGCGTGGTGGAGAACGCCGCATGTCAGGAAGTGGTGATTGAAGGCGACGCGTTAAAGGGCGACGGCAACGGCCTTGACAGCATCCCGATACCGATTTCCACGCCCGGCTTTGACAGCGCGCCGACGCTGACCGCCACCAACGTGATTACCAAAGACCCCGACAGCGGCATTCAGAATCACGGCACTTATCGCGCGGCTTTGAAATCGAATGACCGGCTGGTGATCCGCATGGCCACGCGCACCGGCGGCGCGGGCGGTTACCGGCATTACGTCAAGCACCAGCAGCGCGGCGACAAGGAAATGCCCTGCGCGATCGTGCTGGGCTGTCCGCCGAGCGTCGCGTATGTGGCGCCGATGAAGTTGCCGATTGATGTGGATGAAATCGGCGTTGCGGGCGGCTTGGTGGGTGCGCCGATCAACGTCGTGCGCGCGCGCACGGTGGATTTGCTAGTGCCGGCGGAAGCCGAAATCGTGATCGAAGGTTATTGCGACACCGAGTATCTCGAACCCGAAGGCCCGTTCGGTGAATCGCATGGTCACGTGGCGTTGGAGGAATTCAACATCCCCATGCGCGTGACCGCGATTACGCATCGCCGCGATGCGGTGGTGGCGTCGTACCTGTCGCA
>CAMDDY010000364.1 GCA_945893125.1 Bordetella parapertussis | reverse complement strand
CATGACCATCGCCATCGGCGGCTTTATCAATTCCAGCCATCCGATGCTGGTGGTGCGCGGCCTGATCAAGCGCGGTGCTAAAAACCTCACCGTGGTCGGCCCCGCTTCTTCCGGATTGGAAATTGATTTGCTGATCGCCGCAGGCGTGGCGAAAAAAGTCGTCGCGCCCTATGTCGGTGGTGAAGTGCTGGCGCCCATCGGCCCGGCGTTTCGCGCAGCGGCCGAGCGTGGCAAGGTCGAAATCTTCGAACTCGACGAAGCGATGTATTACTGCGCCTTGCGCGCGGCGGCGCAGCGCGTGCCATTCAACCCGTGGCGCTCCGGTGTCGGCACCTCGTTCCCGCAAATGAACCCGGCGATCAAGGAATTCAAAGACCCGATCAACGGCGAAACGCTGCTGGCGATACCGGCCATTAACATCGACATCGCGTTTTTGCATGCCGCCACCTCGGACGCCTACGGCAACGTGCAATACATCGGCCACGGCTATGGCGACCGCGCGATTTACGCTGCCGCCGACGAAACCTACGTGCAGGTCGAGCAAGTCGTGTCGAATGAGCAGATCAAGGCCGATCCCCTGAAAACCGCGATACCTGGCGCCGACGGCATCATCCGCGCCAGGTTCGGTGCGCATCCGTATTCGAGCCCCGGCCATTACATCGAGGACAAGGCGCACATCAAGCGCTATGTGCAGGCCGCCACGGCATGGGCCAAGTCGGACGATTTCGCGCCACTTCAAGCGTATCTGGATGAATTCGTGTTTGGGCCGAAAGACCACGCCGAGTATCTGGAGCGCGTGGGAATCCGCAACCTGCTTTCGCTGGACGAGTATTGATATGCAAGCCACAACCAAAGAAATCATGGCCACCGTGCTCGCGCGCGATCTTGTCGATGGCGAGTGGGTCGAAGTCGGCGCGAATCTGCCAGTGCCGCGCGCCGGCGTGCTGCTCGCGCACCTGATGTGGGGCGCCAACATGTCGGTGATGGTCGCGATGACCAAGGCCAATGTGCTGAACGAGCCGGTGATCGAGGAGTTTGAGCTCATCACCGACCACCGCGCCACGCGCTGGGCCGAGGCCTATTACCTGCACAACGATCTGGTGGAGAACATGAAGTTCCGCAAGCGCGGCGTGTTTTTTGCAGGTGCGTTGCAGATCGATCAGTTCGGCAACAGCAACCTGATCGGCATCGGCAAGGATTACAAGGCATTGAAGTTCCGCGGCCCCGGCGCCATCGGCGTGTGCAACGCCACGGTAATGAACAGCCGCTTTCATCTGGTGGTGAATTCGCACGACCCGCGTATTTTTGTGCCCAAGTGCGATTTCATTTCCGCGCTGGGTTGGGGCAGCGGCGGTGACGATGCGCGCACCAAGCTGGGATTGCCCGGCGGCGGCCCGCGTTATGTGGTGACACCCATGTGCGTGATGGATTTCGAGGACGGCACGAAACGCATGCGCTTAAAATCGCTGCATCCGGGCGTGAGCGTGGAAGATGTAAAAAAGAACACCGGGTTTGAATTGATGATTCCGGCCAGCGTGCCGACCACAGAGCCGCCAACTGATGAACAATTACACGTGCTGCGCACGCGTATCGACGCCCAAGGCGTCCTTAGAAAATAATTCTTTGAAAATAAATACTTAGGAAAAATCATGGCACACGAATGGGCCACCAAAATCAGCCGCGTGATGGACGGCAAAGTCATCATTCACGGCTACTCGCACGAAAGTCTGATCGGCGATTACACCTACGCGGACGGTGTGTTCCTCACCATACGCGGCGAACTGCCGACGCCGCAGGAAAGCAAAATGATGGACGCGATGTTGAATAGTTTGCTCGATCACGGCTTTGTCGCCGCCAGCGTACTGGCAGCGCGCTACGCCGCATCCGGCAACCCGCAACTGGTACCGGGCACCGCTGCGGGGCTGCTCACCGCCGGCTCGAACACCATTTCGCCGCAGCACAGCGCCGAGTTTCTCGACAACGCGTTGAAGATGATGAAAGCCGAAAACATCACGATGGCGGAAACCGCCGAGCGCGTGGTCGCCGACATCCGCGCCAAAAAGAAGCGCATCCCCGGTCTGGGCCACCCCACGCACAAGGGCGATGATTTCCGCGCTATCCGCTTGCGCAAGATCGCCGCCGACAACGGCTTTCTCGGCGACAAAATCAAAATGTTCGAAAGCATCCACGCCGAATTCGTCAACGTCACCAAGCGTCAGGGCCTGTGCATCAACGTAGACGGCATGCTCGGTGCGATCATGAGTGAAATGGGCTTCCGTCCGATGCAGATGGCGGCGGTGGCGCTGATTGCCGTGGTGCCCGGCATCATGGCGCATGTGATCGAAGAGATCGAAGAAGGCAAGCCGCTGCGCATTGTGCGTGACGAGGATTGTGATTACATCGGCAAGGCGGAACGGGCGGTGCCGAAACGATAAACCACCCCGTTCGCCCTGAGCCTGTCGAAGGGCATGGTTACGCACCAAGGCTTCGACAAGCTCAGCCCGAACGGTGGTTATATAAATTTCAATGAGGATTGAGAAATGAGCGACGACAAAATCAAGTGGGATCAGGTAGACAAATGGGTGGCCCGCCAGGGCCTTAAAACCACATGGAAGCCCTATGGCATGCCCGAAGTGCTGGACCCGTTCACCAGCGCGTTCGCGGACGTGGACCCGATGCCGAAATGGGACATCCCGAAAAAGGTGATGATCGCGGCGACCATCACCGGCGCTTTTTTCAGCAAGCGCAGCAATCCGAACCAGCCGATCAGCGTGAATGAGATTCGCGACTCCGCCGAAGAATGCATCCAGGCCGGCGCGCCGAGCATCCACATTCACGTGCGCGACGACGGTGGCTTTAACGCGCTGGATCCGCAACGTTTTCACGACGTGATCGCGCCGCTGAAAAAGAAATACCCCGACGTGATGTTCGACGGCTGCCTGGTCGCCGTCACCGATGAAGAAAGTGCCATCATGGAGTCGACCATGAAGATGGGGCTCTTTGACGCGCTGCCGGTGAACACCACCGCCATCTGCTGCGGCGACAGCATGTTTTTCAAGGCGCCGCACGTGGTGATCAAGAAAGCGCAGCTCGCGCAACTGCACGGCGCCAAGCCGATTATCTCGGTCTACGACGACGGCGACATCGACAACGCACGGCGCTTTCTGGTGGCGAGCAAGCTGGTGAAGCCGCCCTACTACTGGCTGATCCTGCCCGCGCTGCCCGGTTGCAGCCCCATGCACAACCCGGAGCAGATGGTGGATGGCCTGATGCGCATGGTGCGCACCATCCGCGACATCGATCCGAACTGCTTCATCCTCGTGTGCGCGGCCGGGCGCGCCAGCACCTATCTCACCACCTTTGCCACGCTGCTGGGTCTGCATGTGCGCGTGGGCATGGAAGATACGCTGTGGCCCTACCCGCACCGCGACGACATCATCAAGCGCAACGTCGATCACTTTTTGCAAATGAAGCAGATCGCCGAACTGCTGGGCCGCGAACTGATGACGCCTGCGGAATATCGCGAAGCGCTGGGCATGGCGCCCAAAATCGCGGCTGGAGCGAAATAACATGGCGGATGATTTCAAAGGCAAAGTCGCGCTGGTTACCGGCGGCGGCCGAGGGCTGGGGCAAGGTACGTGCGTGGAACTCGCCTCGCGCGGCGCGCGGGTGGCGGTGGCTGATCGAAAATCCGAAATCGCCGAAGAAACCGTGGCGCTGTGCAATAAGACAGGCACCGGCGCAATGGCGTTTGTCTTCGATCAAGCCAAAGGCGAAAGCGTCGAAGCCATGGTGGCCGAAGTCGCCGCGCACTACGGCCAGATCGACATGCTGTTCGCCAACGCCGGCACCGGAAAATTCGTGCCGGTGGTGGACATGAAAAAAGCCGACTGGGATTTCATCATGCAGGTGAATCTCAACGGCACGTTTTACGTGTGTCAGGAAGTCGCCAAACGCATGATCGCGCGCGGCAAGGGCGGCAAGATGGTATTGACCGCCTCCAGCGGATCGAAAGTCATCGCCGATCAACTCGGCGCCTACTGCGCCTCCAAAGCCGCCGTCGAAATGCTGATGAAACACATGGCCGCCGAACTCGGCAACTACCGCATCAACGTCAATGCGATTTTGCCGGGCGTGATCGAAACCGGCATGACCACACCCATGCTGCGCGACGAACGCATGCAACGCATGCTGATCCGCGAAACACCCGTCGGTCGCTGGGGCAAGCCCGAGGATGTCGCCAAGCTGGTGGCGTTTTTGTTGTCGGACGATGCCTCGTACATCAACGGCGAAGGCATCATGATCGATGGCGGACAAACGCTGCACGGTTTCCCGCGCTGGTATGCACTGGATTACACCAAGGACAACGTGTGCGATTGGGAAGAGCGGTTTAATGAGTATCCGTATAAGGCGTGAAAAACGTTTTGACGCAGATGAACGCAGATTTACACAGATAACTTCAAAACACCCATCCCGTCATTCCGGCGAAGGCCGGAGTCCAGATCGTAGCCTCGCCCGAAGGGCCACTATTCAGATGCTTCGCATGGTTTTACAACCTGGGTTCTGGCCTCCGCCAGAACGACGGTGTTGGTAATGCAAACTGCCACGCGAATCGAAACTGACGTCGTCGTCATCGGCGGTGGCGGTGCCGCTCTCGCCGCCGCGAGTGCGGCCCGCAGTGCAGGCGCCGAAGTCATCCTGCTGGAAAAAAATCCGCAATTGGGCGGTTCAACCGCATGGTCTGTCGGCTCCGTCACCGCCACGCAAACCCCGCACCAACGCAAGGCAGGCATAGTTGACAACCCGCAAGACCATCTCGAAGACCTGAAACTCTTTTCCGCCGCGTTAAAACCCGAACATCACGACAACTTTGAACTGGGCCGCGTGTTGTGCGATCACTCGCCGGCGATGTTCGACTGGCTGCTCTCCACCGGCCTTGAATTCGTCGGCCCCTTTCCGGAACCGCCGCACCGCCGCCCGCGCATGCACAATGTGCTGCCGAATTCGCGCGCGTTTCCGTACCTGCTGGGGCGGAACTGCCGCAAGCAGGGCGTGGATATTCGGCTCAACACCAACGCGCAACAACTCATCATCGACCACGGCCGTGCGCGCGGCGTGGTGGCGCGCGAGCCGGACGGCACGCGCCGCGAATACATCGCCCGCAAAGGCGTGGTGCTCGCCGCCGGTGACTACAGCGGTGGTCGTGAACTCAAGGCGCGTTTTTCCTCGGAACTGATCGCCAACGTCGATGCGGTGAACGTCACCAACACCGGCGACGGCATTCGTATGGGCATGGAATGTGGCGGCACGGTCATCAACGGCGATTACATACGCGGCCCCATCCTGCGCTTTGTGCCGCCCATGCACGCCA
>CAMDDY010000363.1 GCA_945893125.1 Bordetella parapertussis | reverse complement strand
GGTGAACTGCTTGCGGTGCAAACCAAGGTGCAGATGACCCATGTGCCCTACAAGGGTGCTGCGCCCGCGCTGGCGGATGTGGCGGGCGGGCACCTCATGGTGCAGTTCTCGACGCGCATGTCGGCGCAGCCGTTTCTCTCGTCCGGCAGAGTGCGCGCGCTGGCGGTGACCTCATCCGAACGCGTGCCGGGGCTGGACCTGCCGACGGTGCAGGAATCCGGCGTCACCGGGCCGTATGACGTGAACGGCTGGTACGGCGTGGTTGCGGCGGCGGGCACACCGGCGGCGACGATTGACCGGCTGAATCAGGAGATCAACCGCATTCTGAAAATGCCGGACGTGCGCGAGCGCATGACGGTCGAAGGCACCATCCCCGCCGGCGGCACGCCCGCGCAATTCGGCGCAATGGTGCGCGCCGAGGTGGAAAAGTGGCGGCGCATAATCCAGCAGGCGAAAATCGCGCCGGCGTCGAACTGATGCCACTCAATGCCTCAAAAAAAGAGCGAGGGAAAAATGGAAATCAATCATCCGCCAACACTGGCTGAAGTCACCCGGCAGTTCGACCGTTATCAGCAGGCGATTATCGACAACGATATCGCGGTGCTGAACGAACTGTTCTGGAACAATCCACTGACGATACGCTACGGCACCGGCGAGAATTTGTATGGACATGCCGAGATCGCGTCGTATCGCGGCGCGCGCGATCCCAAAAGCGTGTCGCGCGTGGTCGGCAAAACGGTAGTTACCAGCTACGGGCGCGACGCGGCCACGACGAATATCGAGTTCACGCGCGCCGGACGTAACGGTCGGCAGAGCCAATCGTGGATACGCATGCCCGAGGGCTGGCGCATCGTGGCGGCGCATGTGAGCTATCGGGACGAGTAGGGCTGCGGGGAATAGCGGGCCGCCGCCGTTACGTTTGAGTTTGTGGCGAATGCCCCTTGATACGGCCAACGGGACGTCCTTATAGAAAGGCAGAGAGCATGGGCACGATAATCAAAATAACGCTCGCATGTGTCATTTTGTCTGGCCACATCGCCGCTGCGGGTTCTGTCGCCGCGCAAAACTATCCCAACAAGCCTATCCGCGTCATCGTGCCGGTCGCGCCGGGCGGATTGCCCGACATCCTTGCGCGCATACTGACGGCAAAGCTCACCGAGTCCTTCAAACAAGCGCTGGTGGTGGACAACCGTGGCGGGGGCGGCGGCATTCAGGGTACCGAAACCGCTTTGCGGGCAGCGGCGGACGGCTACACCATGCTCATGACGTCAAGTTCCTATGCCACCAGCGTGGCGCTCGTGAAGTTGCCGTATGACCCAGCGAACGACGCGGAACCGATTACGCTCCTTGGTGAAGCGCCTTTGGTGATAACGCTACACCCGTCGGTTCCTGCGAAGAGCATCAAGGAACTGATTGCCCTTGATAAAGGGAGTCCCGGCAAGCTTAACTACGGCACGGGCGGCAGCGGTGGCAGCACCCACCTTGCCACCGAACTCTTCAACCACATGGCCGGCACCCGCTTGACGCATGTGCCCTACAAGGGCACGGGGCCTGGACTGAACGGTCTGCTCGGCGGGGAGATTCAGCTCTACGCGACCCCTATGCCTTCGGCCATTCCGCACCTTAAGACGAACCGTCTGCGTGGCATTGCAGTGACGACCGCCAAGCGTTCCAGCGCGGTGCCCGATATCCCGACCGTGGCGGAAACCGTCCCCGGTTATGAAGCTTCGGGTTGGTCCGCTGTCTTTGGTCCCAAGGGTTTGCCCAAGGACATTGCCGCGCGCTGGAACAGCGAAATCAATCGCATACTTCAGCTACCCGACGTGAAAGAGCGCATGGCGGCGCTGGGCATGGAGCCCGCAGGCGGCTCGCCGGAGCACCTGCGTGATTTTGTCAAACGTGAAATTGCCAAGTGGCAGAACGTGGTCAAAGTGGCCAACATCAAAGCGGAAGGCTGATTTCCAGTGTGCCGCGCATGAATCGCCTGCAAGGCTAGAAGGATTCAATAACCACGGCGCACTCGCCGGATAAAGTCCAATACCCGCCGATCAGTTCGCCCCCGGCGCGGCCTTCTGATCCAGCACTTCCCAGCGTTCATATTTTTTCGCCAATTGTTGCTCGATTTCACCGGCGCGCTGGCTGTCGGCTTTGATCGCTTCGGCGCCTTGCTTGTGATAATCGGCGCTGCTCATGCGCGCGGCGAGCGCGAGTTGTTCCTGTTCCAGGGCTTCGATTTCTTTCGGCAGTGCATCGAATTCGCGCTGTTCCTTGAAGCTCATTTTGGCTTTGGGTTTTTCGCGCGCGGCGGTCTGGGGTTTGGCGCCGGATGATGATGAGGATGCCGTGACGGGCACGGGACGCTGCGCGAGCCAGTCGCTGTAGCCGCCGACGTATTCTTTCCATGTGCCGTTGTCTTCGCTCACCAGCGTTTGTGTGACCACGTTATCCAGAAACGCGCGGTCGTGGCTCACCAGCAGCAGCGTGCCGGTGTAGCCTTGCAGCGTGTCTTCGAGCAGTTCGAGTGATTCGATGTCGAGGTCGTTGGTGGGTTCGTCGAGCACCAGCAGGTTGGCGGGTTGCGCGAACAGGCGTGCCAGCAACAGGCGGTTGCGTTCGCCGCCGGAGAGCATTTTTACCGGCGCCTGCGCGCGCTGCGGCGGGAACAGAAAATCGTTGAGATAACTCATCACGTGCTTTCTACCCCCACCGGTACCCCCGGTTTCCACCCACTCCGAGCCGGGGCTGATGGTTTCGATCAGCGTTTTTTCGGGATCGAGTTGCGCGCGCATTTGGTCGAAATAAGCGACTTGCAGATTGGTGCCGAGGCGCAATTTGCCTGCATCGGCTTCGAGTGATCCGAGGATCAGTTTGATCAGCGTGGATTAGCCCGCGCCGTTGGGGCCGATGAAGCCGAAGCGGTCGCCGCGCATGATGCGTAAATCAAGATTGTTGACTACCGTGTTGCCGTCAAACGATTTGGTCACGCCTTCGAGTTCGGCCACCAGCTTGCCGGAGCGTTCGCCGGCATCGAGCGCGAGCTGCACTTTACCCAGGCGCTCGCGCCGCGCGGCGCGTTCCAGCCGCAGCGATTCCAGGCGGCGCACGCGGCCTTCGTTGCGGGTGCGGCGCGCTTGTATGCCTTTGCGTATCCACACTTCTTCCTGCGCCCAGAATTTGTCGAACTTGCGGTTCATCACTTCTTCGGCGGCGAGCTGATCGGATTTGCGGGCTTCGTACGCGGCGAAGTTGCCGGGATACGAGCGCAAGAGGCCGCGATCGAGTTCGATGATGCGCGTGGCCACACGGTCGAGAAAGGCGCGGTCATGGGTGATGATAATCGCCGACTTGACCGCGCCGGACACCAGCAGGTCTTCGAGCAGCGTGATGCCGGTGATGTCGAGGTGATTGGTCGGCTCGTCGAGCAGCAGCAGGTCAGGTTTTTTGGCAAGTGCCAGTGCCAGCATCGCGCGTTTGTGTTCGCCGCCCGATGCGGTGGCTGTGGGGCGGTTTTCATCCAGACCAAAGCGATGCAGAAATTCGGTGAGCCGCGCCTCGCACGCCCAGCGCTCGCGGTCGTCATGCAGGTCGTCAAACTTTGCGGCGAGTGCGAGGCTTTCGCGCAGCGTCGGGGCTTCCGGCGGCGCGGATTCCTGTTCGACGTAAGCGATGTGTATCCCATCGTCGCGCCCGCACACGCCGTCGTCGAGCACCATTTGGTTGGCGATGATTTTTAACAGCGAGGATTTGCCAGTGCCGTTGCGTCCAATCAGGCCGATGCGCTCGTTGGGTTGCACCGTGAGGTTGGCGCGGTCGAGTAAAGGGGTGAGACCGAAAGCGAGTTCGGCGTCTTGCAGAGTCAGTAGGGCCATGGGGAGGGAAGGTAAAGAGGGGCGCCGGTCCAGCGGAGGGCGGCGCATTGTACAGCGGCGGAAGCAGTGCGGAGGTTCTATTATAACTTATTGTTTTTATTGTATATTTTAATTTGTTAATCCGGGTGCCAGCGCAGATCCAGCGTCTGCGGAAACGCCGGATTCACCGGTTCCGCCGCCAGGGTCATCGGTCCCGGCGTATGCCCGTGATCCCAAAACCGCGCCACGCGCCGCGCTTCGGCTTCATTGGCGTTGACGGGGAAGGTGTCGTAGCTGCGTCCGCCCGGATGCGACACGTGATACGTGCAGCCGCCGATGGAGCGACCGCTCCAGGTATCCACGATGTCAAACACCAGCGGCGTGTGAACGTCGATGGTGGGATGCAGCGCCGAGGGCGGGCGCCACGCGCGGTAGCGCACGCCCGCGATGAATTCGCCGGGTATGCCGGTGGGGCTTAACGGCAGCGCGCGGCCATTGCAGGCGATGACATGGCGCGACTCCGTCAACCCGTTCACCTTCACTTGCATGCGTTCCACCGACGAATCAACATAACGCGCGGTGCCGGCGGTGTTGACTTCCTCGCCCAGCACGTTCCAGGGCTCGATCGCCTGGCGCAATTCGAGCCGCACGTTTTCATAAGTCACCGTGCCGTAGCGCGGAAAACGAAACTCGATGAACGGCGCGAACCAACTGAAATCAAAGGCATAGCCCGCGCGCTGCAAATCGCGCACTACATCGCGCATGTCGGCGGCGACAAAATGCGGCAGCATGAAACGATCGTGCAGTTGCGTGCCCCAGCGGATCAGCTTGCCTTCAAACGGCGTTTTCCAGAAGCGCGCCACCAGCGCGCGCAAGAGCAGCATCTGCGTGAGACTCATTTGCGGATGCGGCGGCATTTCAAAGCCGCGAAACTCCAGCAGCCCGAGGCGCCCGCTGGCGCTGTCGGGCGAATACAGTTTGTCGATGCAGAATTCGGCGCGATGCGTGTTGCCGGTGAGGTCTACCAACAGGTTGCGCAGCAGGCGGTCCACCAGCCACGGCGTGAGCGACTCCTTGCCCGCCTGCTGCTTGGCGGTCATCTGCTGAAAGGCGATGTCGAGTTCGTAGAGATTATCGTCGCGCGCTTCATCGACGCGCGGCGCCTGACTGGTGGGGCCGATGAAGGGGCCGGAAAACAGATACGACAGCGCCGGATGATTCTGCCAGTAGGTGACGAGGCTGCGCAGCAGATCGGGCCGGCGCAGCAGCGGACTGTCGGCGGGGGTGGCGCCGCCGAGGGTGACATGGTTGCCGCCGCCGGTGCCGGTGTGGCGGCCATCGAGCATGAATTTTTCCGCGCCCAGGCGCGTTTGCCGCGCTTCTTCGTAGAGGGTGACGGTGTTGGCGGCGAGTTCGTCCCACGTGGCCGAGGGATGAATGTTGACTTCGATCACGCCGGGGTCGGGGGTGATGTGCAGCGCGCGCATGCGCGGATCGGTGGGCGCGCCGTAGCCTTCCAGCCGTACG
>CAMDDY010000362.1 GCA_945893125.1 Bordetella parapertussis | reverse complement strand
ACCAGCAAACGTAGCGGACGCACGGGCCAGGTTGCCGCCGCCACGTTGCTGACGCCGGTCGCCAGCAATGTGGCGGCGGCAACAACCTGGAAATGCATTAAAACCGCTGCACCTCGGTCGCGAAATCTTTTGGCGCCGTCAGGTTGAGCCGCTCGTTCTTCACGCTCTTGTCGATCGCTTCGACCTGAAGTATTTCGAGCACCTCGGTGCTCGAACTCTCAAACCAGTAGTAGAAGCCGCGCGGAATGTGTATGCCCTGCAGCGGCCCCAGTTCGGCGAGTACGGCGTTGTCCTTGCCGTAGAACTTTACACGGCCCTTCAATACGATCCAGACGCCGTCTTGCGCCGGGTGAGCGTGCATGTTGTTCTCGCCGCCCTCCTGCAGCACCTGCACCGACGAGTAGACGATATCACTGCGGCACAACCGCACGATGCCCTTGCCCTTAACCAGATTGTCAGGCGTCTGGTAGCCGAAAGGGCTGGCGGTGATCTGCTTGCCGTTGAATTCCTGTGTCAGTGCTTCTGTGGCGCCGGCCGCGGGCGCATTGTTCGCATTGTTCGCATTGTTCGCATTGTTCGTATTGCTGGGTGTGCTCATGCTGGCATCCTCTCCTTGATAGGGATGAACAATAATAGCTCAGACTTTCCGCGTGCGCTCGCGCGCGCCGCTGATCGGCGGCACCCACGGCTGCTCCGCCCAGGCCACGCCCACGCGCGCTAACTGCGCGTCGATGAGATAGGGCTTGCCTTCTACTGTCGCCTTGCGTGCGCGCGCCAGCGCGGCTTTCAGTTGCTCCGGTGACGACACCACTTCGCCGTCAACGCCGAAGCCCTTGGCGATATGCGCCATGTTCATGTCAGGCTTGCCGAGATAATCGTGAACGAACTGGCCGGTCTGGATCATGCGTCCGCCGGGCACTTTTTCGATCACGCGGCCATGCGGGCCGCTGTAGGCGTGGTTGTTGTAGACCACGGTGATCACCGGCAATTCGAGCCGCGCCATATTCCACAGCGCGGTAGGGCCGAAAATGAACGAGCCGTCGCCGACGAGGCAGATCACCTGCTGGTTCGGGCGCGCGAGTTTGACGCCTGCCGCAGTGCCCACGCCCGATCCGAGATGCGCGCCGTAATAGAAAAACAGTTCGCGCCCGCCGATGGGGTTAAAGCCGAAGCTGTGCGCGTTCACCGAGCCGGCCTCATGTACGATGATCGCGTCCTTGTCGGCGAACTGGGCGATCTCCCAGGTCAGGCGGTCGGCGAGCATCGGGCTGCGGTTCCAGTCGGGGTTGTTCGTAACCAGTGCGCGCATGCCCTGCGCCTGATCGGTGAAGCGGCGCACCTCGTCTGCCCGCGCCTGCGCTTTTTGCCGCAGCGATTGCGTCATCAAGCCTTCGACGGCGGCGATAAGGTCGTCGAGCCCGTAAGCGACATCCGCCACCAGCGGCACGTCGGTGGCGATCACGTTGCCCATGCTGCCGCTGTCGATGCGCAAGTCGATGAATTTCACGTTGCGGCCGACAATCGGCGCGGGTGACTGGTGCTGGAGTTTGTTGCCGATGCTGATGACCACATCGGGGTCTTTCGGGTAGGTGAGCGAGTTGATGCGCGCCACCGGCAGGTTGCCCACCCACAGGGGATGTCCCGTGGGGAAGTTGGCGAACATCTGCCGCGCCTGCGCCACTGGCATGCCCAGCAGTTCGGCCAGCTTGACGGCCTTGGGCACGGATTTGGTGTTGTACAGCTCGTCGCCGACGATCATCAGCGGCAACGCGGCCTCGACCAGCATTTTGGCGGCGCGCTCTACCTCGGTGGGGTTGGGCCGCACGCGCATGCGCGGGTCGACCTTGTCCTGCGCAATGACTTCGGTGCGCACTTTTTCGTCGATCAGATCCGAATGCCACGAGACGTACGCCGGGCCGTACGGCGGCGTCCACGCAGCCTTGAAAGCGCGGCGCAGGGTTTCGGGGATCATGTCGGTGCGGCGCGCGAGCCAACTGTATTTGGTGATGGGCGCTACGATCTGCTCCTGATTCGCCACCTCCTCGAAGCCATCGCGCCCGGAGCGCCGCGTCTGGTCGGTGCGATAGCTATAAAACACCAGCGGTGTTTGCTCTTTGAACGCGTTATACATCTGTCCCATCGCGTTCATCAGCCCCACCACCGCCGCCTGCATGACGAAAGTGGGCTCGCCGGAGGCTTTGACGTAGCCCGCGGCCATCGCCGCACCCGGTCCTTCATGCGGCGTGAGGATGTATTTGAGTTGCGGGCGGTCCACCAGCGCCTCGTAAAACTGCGCGTCTTCACTGGATGAGTTGCCGAACACATACTTCACACCCGACGCAATCAACTGTTCGGCCATGCACGCGCCGCCGGTGCCCTCGAACACCTTGATGCCGCGCGCCGCCGCGCTGCCGGCATCCTGCGCGTGCGCGACAGGAACGAGCGTGCCAAGGATGGACTCCGCGGCTGCAAGCGACACGCCGGTGGCGGTCAGACCTTTCAGAAAATCACGCCGCGAAATGGAATGTCCGAGGTAGCGCGCGACCAGTTCTCTCATGAGTGTCTCCGCTTAAAAAATCGTGGGATTACTTCGTCGGCTTGGGGTCTTGCGGCGCATAGGTAGCGGCAAGATAGCCCGCCATGGCGTTGATTTCATCGTGGGTCCATAACGCGCCGCGCCCCACCATGCGGTAGAGCACGCTTTCCCAACCGCGTCGATCCTGACGATGATCGCGCCACATCGCGTCGGAGTGGCATTGAAAGCACAGTTTCAGCGTGGTTTCACGACCGGGCACATCGGGAAAGCCGATGGGTTTCGCCTGCTGTGCGGGCGTTGCGTGCGCGGCAAACATCAGCACTAAGCCGGACAAGATTGGAATCAGATTGTTTCGCGTCGCGGTCATGGCTTGTCCATCCGTGGGTTCAGAGCCGGCGGCACACCGGCTCTGTTCAACATGCGCTCAGTGCGGCTTGTTATTCTGCTCGCCCCAACTGGTGGTTTTTGCACCCTCGGTGGCGACCAGCACGTAGGCCATCACGCACGGAATATTCCCGCGATTGGCCCAGTTGTGGTTGGTGCCAAGTTGAATAACCACGTCGCCGGGTTTGAGCAGCACCGAGCCTTCTTCCATTTCCATCCACATTTCGCCGGAGATGCAGATCGCGTAATCCACGGAGTCAGTGCTGTGCCAGCGCGCGATGTTGCCCGGCGCATAAACGCCGAAGCGAAACACGGAGCCGCCAGCGAGACTGGTGCCGAGTTCCCAGTTGTTGGGGTCGTCGGTCGCGGTTTCGGCGGGCAGCTTTTTGGTGGCCCACAGCGGTACGTTGTCAAAGCCCGGCCGCAGGTTTTTCTGATCGATCTGGCTGTCCCACTTGATGCAGCTTTTGCCGTCTTTGGTGAATCCGGTTACCACTCTACGAAATGCCATGTTAAATAATCTCCGTTGACTGAATGATGGGTGCTGATGGGTGCTTCCGCGTCGAGTATATTACAGTGTTGGCCGTCTATAATCGCAACCCTGAGCTAATTGCCTGTCCGTGCGGACATCCCCGATGAAAAAATCACCCCGGAAAAAAACCACCGCTGCTGGTAAACCACAAAGCGCGAAAAAAACCGCCTCTGTGAAAGCCGCTGCACCGAAACTCACGAAGCTGAAGCAAAAGTATGGCGCCCGCGCCATCGACGGTCTTGCGCGCGCGCACCCGGATCATTTAGCGGAGCATATTGAATGGTGCGACGGCCTCGATCCGCATTTCACCAAGCTGTGGCTGGAGTTCACTTACGGCGGCATGACTGCGCGCGGCATTCTGGATGAGCGTAAGCGCTGCCTGATTCTGGTGGGGCAGTTTCTGGTGATGGAGGATTGGGAGCAACTGGCGATACACGTGCGCAATGCGTTGCGACATGCCACGCCGCGTGAGGTGCTCGAAGTGTTGTTGCAGGCGACGGTGTACCTGGGTTATCCGAAAATCATGCGCGCCACGCGTGTATTTACCGCGGTGTTAAAGAAGCTCGGACGCCTGAAGGAAATCACCGCGACGCAATTGCCGATGACGGGCCGCAGTGCCAAACGCTCGCTCGAAGCCGAGCGCAAAACCTGGGGCGTGAGTGACAAGGATTGTCCGCGTCAGGAGGAGTTGCTGCGCAAATTCGGATGGGAAGGTTTGAGCACCGGCTTCAGATTGCAGCCCAGCCATCATCACAAAACAGTTGAGCAACTGGAGCGGGTGGATGAACACTTTCTCAAGCTATGGCTTGATTACATTTACGCCGGCATGTATACGCGCAACATCCTCGACGACCAGACACGCATTCTGTGCGTGATCGGTGAGTTGATGGTGATGGGTGAATTCATTCAGGCCGAGAACCACATTCGCAACGCACTGACGCACGGCGCCACCCCGCGTGTAGTGATGGAGGTGGTGTTGCAATCAACCATCTACGTCGGCATGCCGCGCTTTGTGCGCGTGGTGGCGCTGGTGGAGCGCGTGGTCAAGGAACTCGGACGGCTGGATGAATTGACGCAGACGCAATTGCCGCTGCCGCGGTCGGGCTGAGTTATTTTTCGTTTAAATAAATATCAATGAAAACATATACTTACAATGAATCTCGCGCTTTTTGATTTGGACAATACATTATTGGCGGGTGACTCGGATTTCGAGTGGGCGCAATTTCTGATTGAGCAGGGTGTGCTCGATCGCGAAGTGTATGAAGCGCGCAATCAGGCATTTTATGATCAGTACAAAGCGGGTACGCTCGACATCCACGAGTTCCTCGATTTTCAATTGAAGCCATTGTCGCGCCATCCGCGCGCGGTGCTGGATCAGTGGCACGGCGACTACATAACGAAAAAAATCCATCCGATGCTGCGTGACTCCGCTCACGCGCTGGTTGCCCGGCATGCCGGCGACGTGCGGGTGTTGATCACCGCGACCAACAGTTTTGTTACTGCGCCGATTGCGCGCTTGTTTGGGATTGAGCATTTGATTGCCACCGAGCCGGAACAGCGTGGTGGCGAGTTCACCGGCGGCGTGACGGGGCTGCCGTGCTTTAAGGAGGGCAAGCCTAAACGCCTGGAGGCTTGGCTGGCTGGGCGTGGGGAGGCTTTATCGTCTTATGAGAAATCATGGTTCTATAGTGATTCGCATAATGATCTGCCGTTGATGAAGCTGGTGAGTGATCCGGTGGCGGTGGATCCGGATGCTACTTTGCGGGCGCATGCGGTGGCGGCGGGGTGGCCGGTGATGTCTCTTGGTTAAATGACGGTGATGGCGAGGGTGATACGGTGCTTCAAGTTCGCCGGGGGCAGCCCGGCGGCTGGTTACTTTCTTTGTTCGGCCAAAGAAAGTAACCAAAGAAAGGCCGCCCCCGGTT
>CAMDDY010000361.1 GCA_945893125.1 Bordetella parapertussis | reverse complement strand
AGATGATCCAGCATCTCGATCACCTGCGAGAGCTTGGGTTCTTCCAGCCGCACGGCAAGGCAATCGCGAATTTTCGCTTCATGCAGATCGGCGGGGATCGGTTCGCCCCAAGTGCCGGGTGGTTTACGGCATGTGTGACTGACCACCGTGCCGTCGTTCAACGTGACTTCAATCATCACCTGCATGTTGCGCGTGTCCTTGGACTGGTTCGCGTCCTGCTCAATCGTAATTTTGTCGAGCAATGCCACCATGTCCGCGCTGAAGCGACGCTCATCGGTAAAGGTGTTCCCGCCGATCACGCCATCGAGCAACGCTGCCGCCGCGACATATTGAAAACTGAATTTTCCTTCGAGACCGTTGTGCGGCTTGGGACGATTTGCGTCCTTGATTTCCGGCGTGACGATACGCACGGCGCGGATTTTCGCCGCATTTTTAACGTTGACGCGCGCGTCCAGCGCGGCCGCGATCGCGAAGTGCGTCGGATACTTGGACGGATAAAACTTGATCGCCATGCCCGGTTCGACGCAGCGGTACGGCTTGCCGTACTCCATCAATGCAGCGTAATCAAAATGCGATTTGAAGAACGTATCCACATAACCATGCAGTGCGCCGAATATATCGGGGTTGGCGGTAAAACCGCGCGCGGCCAGACCCGCGGCCTCCACGCCAGCCGCGGCCACGTTGCCGCAGTGCGTGCATTTCACCATCGAGCCGGTGTTGGCCGACAGGCCGCCGCAACGCGAGGTGGCCACGCCAAACGCGTGCGTGAGTTGCTTGGGCGTCAACTTCATCATATGCGCCGCCGCGACGGTGGAGCCCATCACGCCGATCACGCCGGGGGTGTGAAACGGCAGCGCGCCGCGTTTAGGGTCCGCCGCCAGCAGCACGCGTCCCTGCATCTCGAAACCTTTCGCGCACGCCGCGATGATCTCGCGGCCATCGGTATGACGCGATTCCGCCAATGCAAACGCCACCGGCACCGTCGGCGACAGCGCGTGCGTGGGCGGATTCGACATCGGCTCGAAATCAAGCACATGCATCGATGCGGCATTCACATACGCGGCCTCGACCGGCGTGGTTTTGAAGCCAAAGCCCCACACCGTCGCGCGTTGCGCGCGGCCTTGATTGGCGGCAAAGTCGGCGAGGATGCGTGGCGGCTCTTCGGCACTGCCGGCCATCGCCACCGCGACGCCATCGGCGATCAGGCGCTTCACCATGGTTACGATGTCGGCATTCAGATCCGAGTACTTGATCGAGCACACGCGCTCGGCGATGGCCAGCGTTGGATTATCTGTAATCATGGCTGCTCTTTGGATTTTGAAAGTGTCCGGGCACGAGAGAGGGGTGATTATAATGGGAACCTCCGCAATCGCTGGAACGCAAAAATGAAACGCACCTGCTTGACAATATTCGCCGCGTGTTTGCTGTCGCCGGCCTTCGCCAACGCGGCCTATCCCGCCAAACGCATTGAAGTCGTCGCCGCGGGTGCGGCGGGCGGTGGCCTTGATGCCGCAGCACGCGCGCTGGATCGCGCGCTGCACGAGGCCAAACTGATTGATCAGCCGATGGTGATCAACAACATTCAGGGCGCGGCGGGCG
This sequence comes from Bordetella parapertussis, assembly GCA_945893125.1. GTDB lineage: Bacteria > Pseudomonadota > Gammaproteobacteria > Burkholderiales > SG8-41 > UBA5216. Next base: position 3,786 of record CAMDDY010000361.1, on the reverse strand, counting down.
ATGCGGCGAAAAACTACGTGAACCTGAAAAAAGGCGATGCGCACGTGCTCTACGTGGAAAGCAACCGCATCTTCCAGAACAAGATACTCGGCACCACCACGCTGGGCGTGGACGACTTTGTGCCGGTGGCGCGTCTGGTCACCGAATACCTGGTGTGGGTGATGCGCGCCGATGCGCCGCAGCGCAGCGCCAGAGACATCCTCGATCAGATCAAGGGCGACGCCGCCGCCATGGCGTTTGGCGTGGGCTCGCTGCCAAGCAACGATTATTTCAACATCGTGCGCCCCGCGATGCTGCATGGCGCGGACTATAAAAAACTGCGCATCGCCTCGTTCAAGAGCGGCGGCAACCTGATGATCCAGTTGCTGGGCGGACACGTGCCGGTGATTTCAACCACGCTGTCCGAAGCGCTGGAGCAGGTTAAAACCGGCAAGGCACGCGTCATTGCCACCTCGGCGCCGGCGCCGCAGGGCGGCGATCTCAAGGGCGTGCCGCACTGGCGCGGCATGGGCATCGACATGCACATCGCGCACTGGCGCGGCTTGTTTGCACCGGCGGGCACGCCGCGCGAGGTGGTGGCGTTCTGGGATGATCGCCTCGGCAAATTGATGAAAACCGACGCGTGGAAAAAAGTGCTGGAACAATACAACTGGGCCGACGCGTTCTCCGATTCAGCAACGTTTCGCAAAGAGCTGGAAGCGGAGCGCGAGGTGGCGGCCAAGTTGCTGCGTGAACTGGGGTTTGCGAAATAAATAGTTTCCGTAGGATGGGTGGAGCGCAGTTCGTAGGGCGTCAATAAGCGCAGCGCATTGCGCCGCAAGTCAGGCGGCGAAACCACATGCGGCGCAATGCCCTTCGGTTATTGCGCCCTACACAAACTGGGGTTTGCCAAATAATCCCGGCGATGTTTCCGTAGGATGGGTGGAGCGCAGCGCAACCCATCAGCGATGGACAGGCTCGTTACGCGGGGCGGTGGGTTACGGCGCAAACCCCGCGCCTAACCCACCCTACGAAATTCTTTCCCGCTTACCCTCGTGCCAACGACGGCAAAATCCGCAGCGCGTTGTCGCGGTCAATCGCGCGGCGTTCGACGGCCGAAAACCGCGCGTACTTCGCCAGCGCACCGTTGACCTCAGCGCCGTCGCGGAACGGGAAATCGGTGCCATAAAGATACTGCGAAACCGGCGCGATGTGTGACAGCGCGTCGAGCGCGCCGGTGTGATTGCCCTGCGCCATGTCGTAGTAAAACTTCGCCAGTTCGTATTTGAATCCATTGGGCAGCTTCTGCTTGATGTCCTTGATCGTGCTTTCCTCGCGCTCGAAGCGCGACACCAGAAACGGCGTAACGCCGCCGCTGTGCGAAAAAATCCACTTGATATCGGGATAACGCGCCGCCGCGCCATGAAACATCAGGCTCGCCATGGTGCGCGTGGTATCCACCGCGTATTCGATGGTACCGATGGATACCGGCGATGGAATCTTGCTGCAACAGGCCGGACCCAGCGGATGCGTGTAGACCACCGCCTTGCGGCGATTCAGTTCTTCCAGCACCGGCCAGAACGCCGGATCGCCGAGGTAGCGATTACCGTAGCTGGTCATCAGGCAAAAGCCTTCGGCCTTGAGTGTGTCGAGCGCATAACTGATTTCCGCGAGGCTGCCTTCAGTGTCGGTATACGGCAGACAGGCGAAGCTGCCGAAGCGGCCTTTGTGATCCGACACGACTTTTGCAGCGTGCTCGTTGGCTTCGCGCGCCATCGTACGGCCTGCCTGCACGTCGCCAACCGCCATCGCCGGCTGGATCAGCGACAGCAGCGAGGTCTGAATGCCGCTCTTGTCCATGTCGTCGAGCGACATCTGCACTGACCACTTGGCGTGGCCCTGGCCGAATTTTTTAAGCGCCGCGGAGTAGCCGGGCGAAACAAAATGGTGATGCACATCAATGCGATGTGGCTTGGCTCCCGCGCCATCGGTGGAGGCGCAGCCATTGAGAAAGGTGCTCGCGCCCAGTGCCGTCATGCCCGCCAGAAATTCACGCCGCTTCAATTCACGCATAATTCCTCCATAAATTATCGTTTAAAAACATATGGTTATATTACTTTTCCCACAAGGCCACCATGGCCATTTCACGCAACTTGGCTTTTTGTATTTTGTTCCCGTTGGCGCTCGGCGTAAACGGAAACGCGTCTATCGGCAACACATGATGCGGCACTTTGTAATTCGCGATTTGTTTTTTGCAGTGCGCGATCAAACCTGCTTCGTCGATGCCACCGCCGTTTTTCGGCAACACAAACGCGACCGGCATCGGCCCGCGCGGGCCATCGATGCCCACCACCTGACTCACCGCCACCGACGGATGCGCGTCCAGCACCGCTTCGATTTCCAGCGGGTTCACCAAAAATCCGGACAGCCGCAACACATCGCCGATGCGCGACAAAAACACAAAGTCGCCCTCGGCCACGGTGTAACCGAGATCACCGCTTTTGAAAAAGCCATCCTCGGTAAACGAGGCCGCCGTCGCCTCCGGGTTGCCGTAGTAACCCATCAATCCGCTCGGCCCCTTGAATTCCAGTTCGCCCGGATCAAAGTGCGGCAGTATTTTCCCCGTCTCGGTGTGGCGCGCGCGCACCTGTGTGGCGGCGGTCACCAGTTTGCCGCCGCCGAGCTCGCGTTGCGCGGGCGGGGCGTCGAGCGGTTGATGCGACAACACCGCCTGCATTTCACTGGAGCCGTATACCGCCACCATCGTCAGCCCGCGCGCCTGCGCAGGCGCGGCTTGCCCCGCGCGCACGCCGATCACCATGCGCACGCTCGGATACGGTATCGGTTCAGTCGACGCCGCCAGCAGTTGCGCCACGATATCGCCGGTGGCCGGAAAGTGCGTGACGTTGTGCGTGCGTATCGCGTGCGCCGCGGCCTGCACTTCAAACGTGGGGATCATTACCACCGTGCGTCCACCCGCCAGCGGGCTCAGCGCATGACTCATGCCGAAAGTGCCGCAGATCGGCACCGTCAGCAGCGTCACCGCGCCCTCATCACCATAACCAAAACCGCGCGCCGCCTCCGCCGCGTGATTCGCCATCGACGCCTGATGGTGCAGCACGAATTTCGGCAGCCGGGTGGTGCCGGAGGTGGTGAACACCAAACAACCCAGATCGGGGCGCGCGTGGTCGTGCGCGTACGGCGCGCAGGCGTTGAGATCTCGATAGGGTTTTACGTTATGACCCAGCACCGTGCGCGGTGCGGGCGGCGCCGCTTCTTCGTCATAAGCGACGATTGATACCAGCCCTTTGAGAGCTTCGGCACCCGCGTCATTCAAGATGCCCTCGAAATCAATGCCGCGATAACCCGGCCAATACACCAGCACTTTCGCGCCGGAGCGCCCCACGATATCTGCCACTTCGCTGGAACGAAAGCGCGTGTTGACCGCCACCACGATCGCGCCCAACCGCGCGCAGGCAAAAAAGCACGCCAGCCACGCCGGCACATTCGGCAACCATATCGCCACGCGGTCGCCCTCGCGCACGCCGAGGTTGTGCAAGCCTTGCGCAACGCGCTGGCTTTCGGCTTGGAGCGCCGCCGCCGTCATCGGTTGATCACGATCAATAATCGCGGTGCCGCCCACGGCCACGCGGCGCGAGAGGAGTTCGGTCAGGGTTTGTGGGTTCATGCTGCTCCTATTGTTCGCTCTATTCTTGGAACGCATTTCAAAATGACTACAATCGCCACTGTGGTTCGACAAGCTCACCACGAACGGCTCTTAAAATGGCCGTTCGCCCTGAGCTTGTC
>CAMDDY010000360.1 GCA_945893125.1 Bordetella parapertussis | reverse complement strand
CGCCCAAATTGCGCCGGTAGCGGGTGAAATGGGATGAAAAGCGGGAAAATCGAGTAAAGAATATCCATAGTGCATAATAGTACTCAAAATCCAACTTCCAAAATTGTTGGTTCCTCAAAATTCAAGTCAAGTCCGACAGGCTGCTAGTGGGTATTGCCGTCGCGGTTGCTCCCGGCATTGCGCAGACGCAGTCGAATTTTCCGAGCAAGCCGATTCGAATTGTTGTGCCGTTTTCTGCTGGGAGCCAGCCCGACATTCTCGCGCGCATGATAGGGCCGAAGATGAGCGAAAAGTGGGGCCAGCCGGTAGTGGTGGATAACCGAGCGGGAGCAGGCGGCACGCTGGGCACAAGTATTGTCGCCAAGGCGGCATCGGACGGGTACACGCTTTTGTTGACTTCCGGTGCCTTCGCCTTCAGTGTGGCGCTGCAGTCGCACCTTCCTTACGACCCGCTCAAGGACTTTGCGGGTGTCACCCAGATCGGATTTACTACCAACGCGCTGGTAGTGGCGCCGTCACTTGGCGTTAGATCGGTTGAGGGACTCATTGCGCTCGCCCGGGCCAAGCCGGGCCAGATACTCTTCAGTTCTGCCGGCGCCGGCAGCGGGACCCACCTCAACGCGGAACGATTCAGGCTCGCCGCCGGCATCAAGGTCGCGCACGTAGGCTTCAAGGGGATTTCGGAAGCGCTGATCGAAGTCCTGGCTGGCCGCGTTCACTTTTGCGTTGTGAACCTGGGAACCGGGCTGGCGTTCATCAAGGATGGGCGGCTGCTGGCGTTGGCGGCACTCACGCCACAGCGCTCACGTCTATTACCAGACCTGCCGACTCTGGCGGAAACATTACCCGGCTTCGAGAAACCTGATGTGTCGATCGGGCTGCTGGCGCCGGCCCGGACGCCAAGTCCCGTCCTGAATCAGATCAGTAAAGAGGTCGCACGCATCGTCGACCTGCCCGACATTAAGGAGCGTATGCTGAGCATGGGTTTCGTGACCGCACCGAGCACGCCGGGGGAACACGACAAGATTCTGCGTGCTCAAATCGAGACGCTATCCAAGGTGGTCAAAGACGCTGGACTTCGCGCTCAGTGAGCAGCGCCGGCGCCGAATGGGGAGAAGTGCGGTCGGTTAACGACGTGTAAACGCTCACCCAGCAAAACCAAGGGGTCAAGCAAAACCAAGGGGTCTTTCATTATCTCATGTCAAGAAGAAATTCCCGCCCACACATCAGCAAGGGGTCTAGCTAAGTAGCATTCCCTTTCTTCTTTAGCCGCTAAAAAAAGAGAGAAGTTCCCACCCACGCCCGCTATCGCGGGCGTAGTCGCATCAGCCGCCGCTGTTCCCCTGCACACCCGATTTGGATATCACTACCTGTGATCTCCAATGAGCGACTGGCCGCACCTACTTCTCCAAGCGCGCCATGAAACCGATGGGTCGCTTCTTCTTCGGCTCGGGTGGCGCCATCAACTGGCGGATCGCATCAAACACCACCGCGAACTTCTCATCGGTGCTGGCCTCCAGTTGATCGAGCCGGCGCGAGAGTTCCTTGTTGGAGGCCAGCGCCACGCGCAGCTTTACAAAGGCGCGCATGATTTCGATGTTCACGGCAATTGCACGCGGGCTGTTAAGCACCGAAGACAACATGGCCACCCCTTGTTCGGTAAAAACATAGGGAGCGGTCCGCCGACCGCCACGACCGGGCTTGTTTGAGGTCACAGTTTGTGACCTCAAAGCGCTAACCTCTTGATTGCTCATAGAAAACATGAAATCAGCCGGGAAGCGTTCGAGATTGCGCTTTACCGCCTGCAACAACACCTTGGTGGGCACCTCGTAAAGATCGGCCAAATCGGAATCAAGCAACACCTTGTGGCCGCGCAGCACCAGGATGGCGCGCTCGATGCGCTCAGTGGCAACGGGGGAATTCTTTAGTGCCATGAGCGATTTTCCTTGGAGAAGTGTCTCAATTCAGCGCAATCCTGCGGCGCGTTTATGCGGCACAAACAACTATGCGCGATGCTCCATCGCCGCCAGCGTGCGTGACTCGCGTTTCTGGATCGCCGCATAACGCGCAATCAGTTTACGCGCGCGCACGATGATCGGAATATCCACCATCTTGCCGTCGAGCGTGAACGAGCCGCGGCCGCTGGCGGCGGCTTCGCTGTCGAGCTTGATGAGCTTTTGCGCGTATTCGACTTCGGCCGCGCTCGGCGTGTATTCCTGATTGACGATGGTGACCTGGCCGGGGTGGATGCAGCCCGCGCCCATGAAACCAAAATCGCGCGAGCGGCGCACCATTTTGCGGAAGGCTTCCCAATCGCCGAATCCCGCGATGCTGTCGATAAAGCCGAGCGGCACGATGCCCACGGTGTTGGCGGCGAAGATCATGTGTTGCTTGGGGTAAAACAGCGCTTCGCCGGTGGGCTGCATGTTGTTGTCGAGCGCGAAATCCTCACCGCCGATGTTGCAGGCGACGATGCGCGGTGAGGCGCGCACGATGTCGCGGATCTGAAAAAACGCGTCGGCGGTTTCGATCATGGTGATGAATTTGGTGTGGCCCACCGTCATGCCGCGTTTTGCTTCGAGTTCGCTGACGAGTTCGTCGAGTAACTGAATGTGCGAGGCGCCGCCGACCTTGGTGCAGGCCAGCGCATCGACGTCGGGGCAAATCGAGTGCTCAATGTCGGGCACGGCCTGCGATAGCGGCTGATTAAAGCGCACCACCACATCCGCGCCGCCGCGCCGCACGCGTGCCGCCGCTTTTTCGATCAGCTTGCGCGCGGCGGCTTTTTCGGCGGGCGGCACGCTGTCTTCGAGATCGAGTTGCACGACATCCGCGCCGCGTGTGTGCGCTTTGTCTACGTATTTTTCGACGTTGGCCGGGCAATACATCAACGAACGCCATACGGGTTGGGGTTGTTCGCGGTTCATTTCAGTTCCTTTGATTTCAAAACAGGGTTCGGCGCTATTTCTTCCGCTGTGCGCCAGCGTAAATCACATCGCCGTCGGTGAGCGATTTTAATTCGGCTTCGGTGAGCCCCAGGCCGCCGAGTATCTCAGCATTGTGCTCGCCCAGTTTCGGCGCCGGCGCACGTATCGCGCCCGGCGTAACTGACATTTTTGGCACCACGCCGTGCATCGGGATCATGCCCATGTCGTCATCGGGATATTCGGCGACTATTTCGCGTGCCAGTACGTGCGGGTCTTGCACGAACTGTGCGATGTCGTAGACCGGGCCGACGGTGACTTCGTGTTTGTCGAAGAAGGCCATGTTCTCGGCCTGGGTCATTTTGCCGATGAAGTCGCCGACGATTGCGTCGAGCTCGGCGGCATGTTTGACGCGCTCGGCGTTGGTTTTATAACGCGGGTTGTCGAGTAAATCTGCGCGACCAATCACGCGAAACAGGCGCTCTGTCATCGCTTGCGTCGAGGCTGACATGCTCACCCATTTGTCGTCGCGGGTAGCGTACACGTTGCGCGGCGCGGCGGTGGTGGAGCGGCTGCCGGTGCGCTCACGCAATTTGCCGCCCGCCTTGTAACCGGCGGCTTGCGGGCCCATGAAGGTGAACAAGGGTTCGAGCAGCGACAGGTCGATCACTTGTCCTTGACCGCCGCTGACTTCAACGTGGCGCAGCGCGGTCATTACCGCAAACGCACCGTACGTGCCGGCGGTGCAATCGGCAAGTTGATTCGGCGGCAACACCGGTTCTCGGTCGGCAAAGCCGTTGAGTGCCGCGAATCCGGACATGCCCTCGGCCAGCGTGCCGAAGCCGGGCTTGTGTTTGTAAGGCCCGGTTTGCCCCCAGCCGGTGACGCGCACGATCACCAGCTTTGGGTTACGCGCATGCAGCACCTCCGGGCCCAAACCCATTTTTTCCAGCGTGCCGGGGCGGAAATTTTCGATAAACACCTGCGCGGTTTCCACCAGCTTCAACAACAAATCTTTCGCCTCCGGCTTGCGCAAATTCAGGCACACGCTTTTTTTGTTGCGCGCGTAGACTTTCCAGTTGGCCGCGACGCCGCCCACCAGCCAGTCACGCAGCGCGTCCCCTTCGGGCGTTTCGATCTTGACGACTTCAGCGCCGAAGTCAGCGAGCAGCAGGCTCACCATGTTGCCGGCGACCACGCGCGACAGATCGAGTACACGCACGCCATCCAGCGGGCATTTGGCGTCGCTGGCAAATTGTTTTTGCGGCAGTCCGGGGAGATCGATCATGTAGCGCTATTCCGGCTGGATATTCGACTCACGCGCCACCTGCCGCCAGCGCTTGATTTCGGTCGTTATGAATTGGGTAAATTGCTCGCTTGACATTACAGTCGGCTCGGCGCCTTCCGCGGCGAAGCGTTGCTTGAGATCGGGCGATTGCAGCACTTTGGTGAGTTCTGCGGCGAGACGATCCACAATCGCCGCGGGTGTTTTTGCCGGTGCGGCGATGCCCCAAAAAAATTCGGCGGCGTAGCCTGCCAGCGTTCCGCCCGATTCGGCGATGGTCGGCATCTCGGGCATGAACGACGTGCGTTTTTCACTGCCCACGGCCAGCGCTTTCAACCGCCCGGCCTGCACCTGCGTCATCGCCGACGGCAGACTGGTCATCACCAGTTGCGTGTGTCCGCCCATCAAATCGGTGAGCGCCGGTGCGACGCCTTTGTACGGTATGTGCGTGATAGTGATGCCCGCCATTTTGCGAAACAGTTCACTGGCAAGATGGTTGTGGCCGCCGGTGCCGGTGGAGCCATAGTTGATCTGGCCGGGTCGCGCCTTGGCCAGCGCCACCAGTTCGCGAATGTTTTTCACCGGCAACGTGGGATGTACCACCGCCAGCAGCGGCCCGCGCGCCATCATGCCGATGTAGATAAAATCGTTCAGCGCGTCGTATGGCATTTTGCTGCGCATCGCGGTGTTGGCGACAAACGACGCCTGCACGTTGACGATGCTGTAGCCGTCGGGCGGCGCTTTCGCCACGTTGTCCGCGCCGATCATGCCGCCCGCGCCAGGGCGATTGTCGATCACCACCGATTGCCCGAGGCCTGCGCTCATCGCTTGCGCGGTGATGCGCGACAACACGTCGTTGCTGCCGCCCGGCGGGTACGGCACGACAAAACGGATGGACTTGGCAGGATACGTTTGCCCCCAGACCGCGGAACAAAAAAATATCAATAAAAACAAATACTTATGGGTGTGTGGCATAGGGGCGCAGCATAAGAGAGATGGGGACGACGAACCGTCCGCGCGCACCATACCAGCAACCCACCGGGGCGTCCAACACACTGTCACCGCGCGCGCCACAATGGTGGCGGTGGCGCTGCGTGTTTACATCGCGTTGCTGAGTTGTTTTTCGATCAGCCGCGTTTCGTTCTTGAGCAGCGCGGCGATCTCGACCACGCGTTTTTCCGTCATGCGGCTGGAGATCGTGGATACCGACAGCGCGGCG
>CAMDDY010000359.1 GCA_945893125.1 Bordetella parapertussis | reverse complement strand
TATCTGCCGGTGCGTATACGCTTTATAGGGCGCGACGGCGCGCCGACCGGCGAACAAGTCGTCACGGAAATCAACATCAGCGATTGACACCGCCGGAATACCGGCGATTCATCCTTCATATCAAGCGCGATCCATCGCGCGTCAGGCTTTATTTTGAAATTCACCCCCGCGCAATTTGAAACCGCCGTTCAGGTATTAACGGCGGTATTGAAGTTTGACTACCCCGCCGACGGCATCGTCAGCCGCTACTTCCGCGAGCACCACGAACTCGGCCAGATCGACCGCGCCTTCATCGCCGAAGCCGTCTTCGGCGTGCTGCGCAGAAAACGCATGCTCGATCACTTAAGCAATAACGGCGCCGCGCGTGCCTTGTTGCTGGCGTGGTTGGCGCGCACGCAAGGCTTGAATTCGCGTGAATTGGCGCCGGTGCTGCGGCGCGGCGACGATGAAATCGTCAACGCCATCAAAAGCATCGATACCAACAACCTGCCGCTGCCCGTACAGGCGGAACTGCCGGATTGGGTGGTTGAAAAATTGTTACTCCAACAGTCCGAAGCAGACGTTCTGGCACTGGGCCGCGGGCTGGCCTCGCCCGCGCCGCTTGATCTGCGCGTCAACACGCTGCGCGCCAAGCGTGACAACGTGATGGCAACGCTCGCCGCCAGCGGCATCACGGCCAAGCCAACGCCGTTTTCGCCGTATGGCCTGCGTATCGATGGCCGCCCGGCGATTAACCGCCACCCGCTGTTCATTGACGGCACAATAGAAGTGCAGGACGAGGGCAGCCAGTTGTTGTGTTGCCTGCTCGCGCCCACACGCCACGATTTCGTCATCGATTTCTGCGCCGGTGCGGGCGGCAAAACACTGATGCTGGGTGCGATGATGCACAACCGGGGCCGCCTCTACGCCTTTGACACCTCGGCGGCGCGCCTGAAAAAACTGCAACCCCGTCTGGCGCGCTCGGGTTTGTCCAATCTACGCGCGCAAGTGATCTCGCGCGAAACCGATATCCGCGTGAAGCGTCTCGGCGGTAAAGCCGACCGCGTGTTGGTGGATGCGCCGTGCAGTGGGTTGGGCACCCTGCGCCGCAATCCCGATTTGAAATGGCGGCAATCACCGCAGAGCGTGGCGGAACTCGTGGTCAAACAAACCGCGATCCTGAACGCCGCTGCCGCGCTGCTAAAACCCGGTGGGCGGCTGGTCTACGCCACGTGCAGCTTGCTGGCGGAAGAAAACGAAGGCATCGTCGAAGCGTTTGTCGCGGCCAACCCGGCATTCAGCATCGTCGATTGCGACAGCGTGCTGACACAACAAAAAATCGCGTTGCAAAGCGGAAAATACCTGAAACTGACGCCCCACCAGCACGGCACCGATGGATTTATTGGCGCGGTTATCACCTGCGCGTAGCGCAACCAAGGTCGCGTCAGGCACATGCTAGAATCATTGCGAAGATATTAAGCCGCCGCCATCATGCCCACCCCGCCACCGATGCCCAACCTGCTGGCCAACCTTTGGGCCGACCTGCACAACGTTGCGTTTCTGTGGCAGGTTGCCGCCGCAGTGGCCAGCCTGCTGGCGGCGTGGCTCGCGGGCAAATTACTGCAACCGCGTATCGCCTCGATGGAAAACTCACCGAGCGTTGGGCGTGATGCGCTGGCGGCAGTTCAGTTTCCGCTGGTCGCGCTGCTGCTGATCCTGTGCGTGCGCGCCTTTATGCCCGGCGTACAAACGTTGCTCGATTTGATGGTGGCGCTGCTCACCGCCGCGATCCTGATTCGACTGGTGGTGGTAATGCTGCGTCAGGTGTTCGCGCCCAGCGGCTGGCGCGATCAATCGATACGCATCATCGCCGCCGCCGTGTGGATCGGCTTTGCGCTCTACGTGGCGGGGCTGCTGCCCGAACTGCTGAAGTTCCTCGATGGACTGGGCTTCTCCGTGGGCAAGCAGCACATTTCGTTGCTGCTGATTCTGCAAGCGGTGTTGTCGGTACTGGCCACGCTGTTGATTGCGCTGTGGCTCGGACGTTTTGTCGAGGCGCGCGCCATGGCCGCCACGGATCTCGATATCAATCTGCGGGTGATGATTTCCAAGCTGGCGCAGGCGCTGCTGGTGCTGATCGCGATTCTGGTGGCGCTGCCGGCGGTAGGCATTGATCTCACGGTACTCAGCGTATTCGGCGGCGCGCTCGGCGTGGGGCTCGGTTTTGGTCTGCAAAAAATCGCCAGCAATTACATCAGCGGTTTCATTATCCTGATGGATCGTTCGGTGTCGCTCGGTGACCTGGTGACGATCGACAATCACACCGGTCAGTTGACCAAGATGACCGCGCGCTACGTGGTGGTGCGCAGTCTCGGCGGCATAGAGGCCATTATCCCGAACGACACGCTGATTACCTCGACGGTGGTCAATCAGTCATACACCGACAAGCGCGTTCGCCAAGGCGTGCCGGTGCAGGTAGGCTACGACAGCGACCTTGAACACGCCATGCGCCTGATGGAAGAAGTAGCGGCGCGCCAGACACGCATCCTCGCCGACCCGCCGCCCAAGGCCGTGATTTTGCGACTGGCCGACAGCGGCGTGGACGTTGAACTCGGCTTCTGGGTGGACGACCCGCACACCGGCACGATCAGCCTGCGTTCCGAACTGCAACTGGAGATTTGGCGCGTGTTCCGGCAGCACCATATCGAGATTCCCTACCCGCAGCGCACGGTACGCTTTGCCGGCATCCCGCCCGAGGGCCTGCACAAGGCGGGAACGGCCTGAAATGTGTCAATAAATCAATAACTTGATTTACCTCACGCCAGACCCCACATAGCACTATCCGCGCCCGCTGAACTTCGGTAGACTGCGCGCGTATTACAAGGTGTAAACGAGGAGATTTATGTACACAGGATTGCTTGACCTGCCGTGGTGGGGTTATATCGCCGCCGCGCTGGGATTAACCCACATCACTATCGCTGCGGTCACCATTTACCTGCACCGCCATTCCGCGCATCGCGCGCTGGATCTGCATCCGATAGTCAGCCATTTCTTCCGCTTCTGGCTGTGGGCCACCACCGGCATGACCACCAAAGCGTGGACCGCCATTCATCGCAAGCATCACGCCAGGGTGGAAACCGTCGATGACCCGCACAGCCCGCAGATTTTCGGCCTGCAAAAAGTGCTGCTGCAAGGCGCGGAGTTGTATCGCGTCGAAGGCGCGAAAAAAGATACGCTGGAGCACTACGGTCACGGCACGCCCGACGACTGGCTGGAAAATCATGTTTATGGCGTACATGATCGCTGGGGCATCGGTTCGATGCTGGTCGTGGATGTCATTTTGTTCGGGCCGATCGGCATCACCATCTGGGCGGTGCAAATGATGTGGATACCGTTTCTGGCGGCCGGCGTCATCAATGGCATTGGCCATTACTGGGGCTATCGCAATTTCCAGTCCGAGGACGCCAGCACCAACGTCGTGCCGTGGGGCATCCTGATCGGCGGCGAAGAACTGCACAATAATCACCACGCTTACGCTTCGTCGGCGAAGCTCTCCAATCGCTGGTACGAATTCGATATCGGCTGGATGTACATCCGCATACTCGAAACACTGGGGCTGGCCACGGTGAAAAAAATCGCGCCGAAATTGAAGCTCGTTTCCGCCAAGACGCAATGCGATTTTGATACGCTGCAAGCCGTGATTACGCATCGTTACGATGTCGTTACCCGCTATGCACGTTCGTTGCGCGACACCTGTGCCGCCGAATTGCAGGCATTGAAGGCGCGCGCGGCCAGCGGCAACAGCGTGGATGGCGCACGGCTCAAGCGCTGGCTCAACATCGATGCCGCCGCGCTGCCGGAAAAAGAGCTCGCGGAACGCGCGCAGGTCATCAGCCAGAGCAAAGTGCTATCTACCGTTTACACCATGCGCGACGAACTCGCCGGCGTGTGGCAACGCTCCACCGCGACCAAGGAGCAGTTGGTACATACGCTGGAAGACTGGTGCCATCGCGCGGACAACAGCGGTATCGTGCCGCTGCAGGAGTTCTCCAAGACTTTGCGTTGCTATGCTTAAACTGCCGTTGGGCGTTCGGAGTCGGGAGTTTGGAGTTACTCCCAACTCCAGGCTGTAAACTCCGAAAAAAAAGCCCGCTTTCGCGGGCTTTTTTATTTGATCTTCGCTTCCTTGTAGGGCACGTGCTTGCGTACTATCGGATCAAATTTATTGATTTCCATCTTTTCCGGCTTGGTACGCTTGTTCTTGGTGGTGGTGTAAAAGTGGCCGGTGCCGGCAGACGATTCGAGTTTTATTTTTTCACGCATGATGATCTCCGCTGAAGTTGGGTGAGTTAGACCGCGACGCCGCGGCTGCGCAGATCGGCCAGCACAACGTCGATACCGTTTTTGTCGATAGTGCGCAGGCCGGTCTGCGAAACGCGCAGGCGTATCCAGCGATTTTCGCTTTCCACCCAAAAGCGGCGGCTGTGCAGATTCGGCAGAAAGCGCCGCTTGGTTTTATTGTTGGCGTGCGAAACGTTGTTTCCAACCATCGGCTTCTTGCCGGTGACCTGACAAATGCGTGACATGATGAATCCCCAAAACCGTGAAATAAAGAAATTACGCCAAACGTGAACGGCGAAACGTACAAAGCACGTCCAAAGGGGGCGAATTCTACACGAAATCAGGGGGTTCGCTCAAGGACTCATGCACCATGATGAGATACTGCGTAATCCGCAAAAACGATGGGATTTTAAATAAAATTATCTTTTAAAAACATATACTTATAATAATCCCCGCTCCGCGAACGACATGGTGCTGTCCGCGCCCACGACAAAATGATCCAGCACGCTCACGTCCACCAGCGCCAACGCGCGCTTTAACGTGGCCGTCAGTATCTCGTCCGCACGGCTGGGTTCGGACACGCCCGACGGGTGATTGTGCGCAAAAATCACCGCAGCGGCGTTGTGATGCAGCGCGCGTTTAACCACTTCACGCGGATAGACCTTTGCGGGGCCGTGTAATGGTCGGGAAAGGAGGAGTTACCCGGTATGAGGGCGATCTTGTTGAGCGCCTCGTATGTAAATAAGGTCTTTCGGTAATCGTCTTGGTGATGGTCGAGCGTATCGATAAAATCTGTCGCTGCACCGCCGAGCGTGCCAAACCACCCACGAGCCTCCCATTTAATAATACCGTCCGCAAGCTTTGTAAGATACACACCTTCCGGGTGTCTGAGAATTCCAGCCCGTGTTCGACCTTTTAGGCTAGTGTCTCCAAAAAGAAATTGAACAAGAGAACGCTGGTGTTCGCGGGGCCATTTTAGGACTGCCCAACCGTTCAAACCCACTAGCGCATTGACTGTACGTTTGATGCGGTCGTTGATATCTGTCGGGAGGTTGATCATTGATTGCTTATTCGATATCTCCGCGATTTCGATCGACACAACTGTTAAG